>NZ_JBEPAA010000066.1:0-44295 GCF_040298365.1 Kitasatospora sp. NPDC001603 | reverse complement strand
CGACGGCCTGAGACGGGCCGTGCCGCCGGACCGACCGGTCCGGCGGC
Organism: Kitasatospora sp. NPDC001603; assembly: GCF_040298365.1. Taxonomy (NCBI): domain Bacteria; kingdom Bacillati; phylum Actinomycetota; class Actinomycetes; order Kitasatosporales; family Streptomycetaceae; genus Kitasatospora; species Kitasatospora sp. NPDC001603. Next base: position 44,248 of record NZ_JBEPAA010000066.1, on the reverse strand, counting down.
ACCGTGGGGCGGGCCCGAGGGCCCCGGGTGCGGGGCGCGCCTTCAGGCGGACCCGGCGCCGCCGCGTCGCCGCAGCAGCCAGAATCCGCCGATACCGCCGACCACCAGCGCCGCGCCGCCCGCCAGCTCGGCGGGGTCGGCCGCGACCGAGCCGCCGAGACCGGTCTGCACGGCGCCGTGCGGGGCGACCTGCTGGCTGCCCGCACCGGACTGGCCGAGCGAGCCGGCCCACTCCCCGGCCGCCTTGCCCCACTCGCCGAGGCTCTGGCCGGGCGAGGAGGAGGCTCCGGAGGACGCGGCGACGGTGGTCACCGTGACGCTGGTCGAGAAGGCGGCGCCGTCGGGGCAGGTGCCGTCGACCTTGCTGTCGCCGCCGGCCTTGCCCGCCAGCCGCGCGGAGCCGGTGTGCCGGCCGTCCGATCCCAGGGTCAGGGTGGCCGGGCCGCCCTCGAAGGCCTGGGAGCTCGCGGTGATGGTCTTGGCGTCGGGCTTGTCGGACTTCTCGCAGGAGACCGTGACCGTCACGGTCTGGCCCGGTGCGGCCTGGGACGGGCTGACCGTGGCGGCGCCGTCCTTGGCCAGCGCGAGGGGGGCCGCCAGGCCGGTCAGCACCGTCGCGCCGATCAGGGCGGCGGCGGCCGTACGCGTGGGGCGCATACCGGAACCTCCGGGATTCTCGGGCGCGGCCGGGGACTCCGAAGTCCACGTGATCGAACAACCACACCCAGTCATTCACCGACGGTAGGCACACACCCAGCGCCCGGCCACCGCTCTGGCCCGTTCGGGCGAGCCGCCGCTACGGGGCGTGACGCCGGGCCCGGCCGGCTCAGAGCTCCAGGTCGACCACGACCGGGGCGTGGTCCGACGTCCCCTTGCCCTTGCGGGCCTCGCGGTCCACGTAGCTGTCCGTGACGGCGTCGGCGAAGGGCTTGTTGGCGTAGGTGAGGTCGATCCGCATGCCCCGGTTCTTCGGGAAGGCCAGCTGGCGGTAGTCCCAGTAGGTGTACGGGCGGTCGTACTTCAGCGGGCGGGGCACGACGTCCTGCAGACCGGCCTCGCCCAGGGCGGCGAGGGCGGCGCGCTCGGCGGGGGTGACGTGCGTCAGGCCCTCGAAGGCCGCCACGTCGAAGACGTCCTCGTCGGTCGGGGCGATGTTGAAGTCCCCGAGGACGGCGAAGGGGCGCTCCCCCGCGGCGTCCTCCAGCGAGGCCAGGCGCAGGGCCTCCAGCCACTCCAGCTTGTAGCGGTAGTGGGCGTGGTCCACCTCGCGGCCGTTGGGCACGTAGACCGACCAGACCCGGACCGGGCCGCAGGTGGCGGCGATGGCCCGCGGCTCGGTGTCGGGCAGCAGGGCGCCGTCGGCGAGGAAGCCGGGCTGGCCGGGGAGGTCGCGCACCACGTCCTCCAGACCGATCCGGGAGACGATGGCCACGCCGTTCCACCGGCCGGTGCCGTACGCGGCGGTCTCGTAGCCGAGCTCGCGGACCGGCTCGTAGGGGAAGGCGTCGGTGGAGCACTTGAGCTCCTGGAGGCAGAGCACGTCCGGCTTGGCGCTCTCCAGCCATTCCAGCAGCTTGGGCAGCCGCGCGGTGACGGAGTTGATGTTCCAGGTGGCGATGCGGACGGTCACGGCGGGCGGCCTTCCCGGTGGTACGGACGAGGGTGGGCGCCCGGCAGGACGCCCACCCCGAATCTACCGCCCGGCACCGACAGGCCCGCGGGCCCGCGGGCCCAGGGGCCACCGCCGTCGGGCGTCGGGCGTCAGGGCGCGGGGCGCACCACCGCCGCCGCGCCGCCGCCGCGCCGCACCGGCTCGGCGGCCGCCACCCAGCGGCCGTCCGGCAGGCGCTCGACGCCGGTCGCGGCGCCGATCTCGGGCGTGCTGGTGAACACGTGGCCGAGCGCCTCCAGCCGGGCCCGCTCGGGCAGGTCCAGGAAGGCCGGCTCGGCCTGGGTGGCGGCCGTGTTGCGCTGGCTGGCCCGTGGCGCGGCGATCGCCTGCTCCAGGCCGAGGCCCCGGTCCAGGCGTCCGAGCAGGACCTGGAGGGTGGTGGTGATGATGGTCGCGCCGCCGGGCGAGCCGGCCGCCAGCACCGGCTCGCCGTCGCGCAGCACGATGGTCGGCGAGAGCGAGGAGCGCGGGCGCTTGCCCGGTCCGGCGAGGTTCGGGTCCGGCACCCCGGGGGTCAGCGGGGTGAAGTTGAAGTCGGTCAGCTCGTTGTTGAGCAGGAAGCCCCGGCCGGGGACGGTGATGCCGCTGCCGCCGGTCTGTTCCAGGGTGAGGGTGTAGGAGACGACGTTGCCCCAGCGGTCGGCCACGGTCAGGTGACTGGTGCTCAGGCCCTCGTAGGGCTCGGGCTGGGCCGCGCCGGTGTTCGCGCAGTCGGCCGGGTGGCGCGGGTCGCCGGGGGCGAGCGGGCTGGTGAGCGCCCGGTCGGGGCTGATCAGGCAGGCCCGCGAGGCGACGTACCGGGGGGAGAGCAGTTCCTTGGCCGGGACGTCGGAGAAGGCCGGGTCGCCGACCCAGCGGTTGCGGTCGGCGAAGGAGATCCGGGAGGCCTCCAGGAAGTGGTGGTAGTACTGCGTGTCGTCGTACCGGCCGACGTCGCCGTCCTCCAGGATGCCGAGCGCCTCGCCGACGGTGGTGCCGCCGGAGCTGGACGGGGCGATCGAGTAGAGGTCGTAGTCGCGGTAGGCCACGTGGGTGGGCTGCTGGCGGCGCACCTGGTACGCGGCCAGGTCGGCGGCGTCCACCTTGCCGGGGCGGGCGTTGCGCCCGGAGGCCGGGTCCACCGGCGGGTGCTGGATGGTCCGGACGATGTCGGCGCCGAGGTCGCCCCGGTAGAGCGCCGCGGTGCCCTGCTCGCCCAGCTGGCGGTAGGTGGCGGCGAGCTCGGGGTTGCGGAACGTGGAGCCGACCGCGGGGAGCTTGCCGCCGGGCAGGAAGAGCTTCGCGGTGGCGGGGAAGTCCTTGAACCGGTCCTGGTTGAGCGCGGTCTGATCCTGGAAGGTCTGGTCGACGGTGAAGCCCTGCTCGGCGATCCGCCGGGCCGGCTTCAGCGCGTCGGCGAAGGAGCGCTTGCCCCACTGCCGCACGGCCGTCTCCCAGGTCGCCGGGGAGCCGGGCACGCCGACCGACAGCCCGCTGGTGACGGCGTCCGCGAAGGCCAGCGGCTTGCCGCCCTCCAGGAAGAGCGACGCGTCGGCCGTCCGGGAGGCCGTCTCGCGGCCGTCGATGGTGGACACCCGGCCGCTGTCGTGGTCGTAGTAGACGAAGTACCCGCCGCCGCCGATGCCGGCCGAGTACGGCTCGGTGACACCGAGCGCCGCCGCGACGGCGACGGCGGCGTCCACCGCGTTGCCGCCCTTGCGCAGCACCTCGATGCCGGCCGCCGTGGCGTCGGCGTCCACGCTGGCCACCGCGCCGCCCCAGCCCACCGCCTCGGGCACCTTCGGCGGCGGGGCTGCCGCCCCGGCCGGCCCGGCGGCGGAACAGACCAGAGCGGTGGCAAGCAGGAGCGGCGGGGCGATTCGGGCCAGAGCTCTCATCCGGAGGCCTCCTGAGTTGACGTCAACTCCGTTGTTTCACAGGAGGCATGGCTCGGACAACAGGGCGCCGCGACTACCGGCGGGTAGTCCGGCGCTACAGCACGCTGCGCTCCACCCGGCGCCGCTTGATGGTGCGGAAGCGGCGGGCGACCTGGCGGGCGAGGTCGGCGGCGCCGACCAGGCCCGCCTCGTTGCCCAGGGCCGCGTGCGCGATGGTCGCCTCCGGCCGGAAGCCGCGCCCGGTGAGGGTGCGGCGGAAGGCGTCGCGGGCCGGGGTGAGGAGGAGGTCGCCGGCCTCGGAGACGCCGCCGCCGACCACGAAGCGTCCCGGGTCCAGGGCGGCCGCGAGGTTGGCGATGCCGACCCCGAGCCAGGTGCCGACCTCGTAGAGCAGCTCGACGGCGGTCGCGTCACCGGCCCGGGCGGCCTCGGTGACCAGCGGGCCGGTGATGCCCTCGACCGCGCCGCCGGCCCTGGCCAGCAGCAGCTGGACCACCGGCGACTCCTCGGCGACCAGCTCGCGCGCGTCGCGCACCAGGGCGTTCCCGGAGGAGTACTGCTCCCAGCAGCCTCGGTTGCCGCACGGGCAGCGGTGGCCGCCGGGCACCACCTGCATGTGCCCGAACTCCCCCGCCAGCCCGTACTTGCCCCGGTCGACGTAGCCGTCGCGGACCACCGCGCCGCCGATGCCGGTGCCGAGGGTGAGCATCACCATGAGGTCCTCGCCGCGCCCGGCGCCGAACCGCCATTCGGCCCAGGCCGCCGCGTTGGCGTCGTTCTCGACGATCACCGGGAACCGCAGCCGCTCGCTGAGCGCCTGCTGGAGCGGTTCGTTGCGCCAGTTCAGGTGCGGGGCGAAGAGCACCCGGGAACGCTCGGCGTCCACCCAGCCGGCCGCGCCGATGCCCACCGCGTGGACGTCGTGGCGGTCGGCGAGTTCGAGCACCAGCTCGACGATGACGTCCTCGACGACCCGGGGGCTCTTGCTCTTGTCGGGGGTGTCGGTGCGCAGCTTCTCCAGCACCTTGCCCTCGCCGTCCACCACGCCCGCGACCACCTTGGTGCCGCCGATGTCGACGCCGATGGTGGGCAGCCGCAGGAGGCCGGCGGGCAGGGCCCGGCGGCGGCGCTCGGCCCGCGGCCCGAGGCCGAGCAGGCTGGGCAGGACCGGTGGCCGGGAGGCGGCGTTGGGGGTGGTCACGGCTGCGGACGCTCCTCACGGGGATCACGGGAGTCACGGGGTTCAGGGGTGTCGGTGCCCGGGCGGGCCAGCTCGTGCGAGAGCTCCTCCAGGTCGGAGCCGCCGGCCATCTCGGTGGTGAGCTCCTCCAGGCCGATCTCCGCCCGCGGGTGGCTGCCGGCCATCCGGCCCCGCTTGAGCAGGGTGAAGTGGTCGCCGACCAGGTAGGCGTGGTGCGGGTTGTGGGTGATCAGCACCACCCCGAGGCCGGCGTCGCGGGCGGCGGTGACGTACTTGAGCACCACCCCCGACTGCTTGACGCCGAGTGCGGCAGTGGGCTCGTCCAGGATCAGCGCCTCGGCGCCGAAGTGGACGGCCCGGGCGATCGCCACGCACTGGCGCTGGCCGCCGGAGAGGGTGCCGATCGGGCGGTCGACGTCGTGCAGGTCGATGCCCATCCGGGCGAGCGCCTCCCGGGTGGTGGCGCGCATCCCGTCGGCGTCCAGGCGCAGTCCGCCCCAGCGCCGCAGGCCCCGTTCGGAGCCGAGGAAGAAGTTCCGCCAGACGGGCATCAGCGGGACGACCGCGAGGTCCTGGTAGACGGTGGCGATGCCGCGGTCCAGCGCCTCGCGCGGGGAGCCGAAGCGGACCTCCTCGCCGCCGACGGTGAAACGGCCCTCGTCGTGCCGGTGCAGCCCGGCGATGATCTTGATCAGGGTGGACTTGCCGGCGCCGTTGTCGCCGAGCACGCAGCTGATCTCGCCGGCCCGCAGGGTGAGCGAGACGTCCTGGAGCGCCCGGACGGAGCCGTAGGTCTTGCCGACGCCTTCGAGGCGGAGCAGCTCGGTCATCGCGGTCCCCGTTCGGCGCGGCGCTTGACGAAGGTGTTCAACAGGGCGGCGAGCAGCAGCATCGCACCCAGGAAGAACTTGAACCAGTCGGGGTTCCACTGGGCGTAGATGATGCCCTTGCTCGCCATGCCGAAGATCAGCGCGCCGAGCGCCGAGCCGACCACCGAGCCGTAGCCGCCGGTGATCAGGCAGCCGCCGATGACGGCCGCCACGATGTAGATCAGCTCGTTGCCGACGCCCTCGCCGGACTGCACGGTGTCGAAGGAGAACAGCAGGTGCTGGCCGAGCACCCAGGCGCCGAAGCCGACGCCGAGGTAGAGCACCGTCTTGGTCCGGGCGACGGGCACGCCGACCGCCCGGGCCGCGGCCGCGTCGCCGCCGACCGCGAAGATCCAGTTGCCGAAGCGGGTCCGCAGCAGCACCCAGCTGCCGACCAGCAGCAGGCCGAGCCACCACCAGACGGTGGCCTTGACCGTCAGCCCGCCGACGGTGACCTCGGAGGCGAACAGCCAACGGCAGGCGCCGAAGCCCTCCATGTCGGAGATCGGCTTGGTCGAGACGGTGCCGGAGACCAGCTTGGTGACGCCGAGGTTGGCGCCGGTGAGCATCAGGAAGGTGCCCAGGGTGACGATGAAACTGGGCAGCTTCGTCCGGCTGAGCATCCAGCCGTTGAAGCCGCCGACCGCCAGCGTCACCAGCAGCGAGACCAGCACGCCGACCCAGGTCACGGCGGTGAGCTGGTAGGACACCATCGACGAGGTCAGCGCGGCGGTGGTGACCAGCACGCCGGCCGACAGGTCGAACTCGCCGCCGATCATCAGCAGCGAGACCGGGACGGCCATGATCCCGATGGTGGAGGCCGCGTACAGCACGGTGCCCAGCGAGGAGACCCGCAGGAACGGTTCGGCGACCGCGGCGAAGACCAGGAAGACCGCGGCGGCGGCGATCAGCGCCCCCAGTTCGGGGCGGGCGAGCACCCGCCGCAGCGCCGCCGGGCGGTCCTGGGCGAGGAGGTCGGTGGTGCTCAACGCGTCCCCCTCGCGACGTACTCGGCGAGGGCGTCGGCGTCGTCGCGGGTGAGGATCTGCGGCCCGGTCAGCACGGGCTTGCCGCCGCCGAGCATGTCCAGGTTGGAGCGGTAGAGCCAGAGCAGGTCGACGCCCTCGTAGCCCTGGAGGTAGGGCTGCTGGTCGACCGCGAAGCCGACCGAGCCGGACTTGAGGCCGGCCACCACCTGGGTGCCCAGGTCGAAGGTGTCGAGCTCGACGGGGCGGCGGGCGTCCTGGATCGCCTGCAGTCCGGTGGCGGCCATCGGCCCGGAGAGGGTCAGCACGGTGTCGATGGCCGGGTCGGCCTGCAGCTTGGCGGAGACGGCGGCCCGGGCGTCGGGCATGTTGACGCCGTCCACGTAGAGCACCTGGAAGGCCCCGCCGGCCTTGGACTGCGCGCCGGAGCAGCGCTGCTCCTGGCCGACGTTGCCCTGCTCGTGGATCACGCAGAGGACGTTCTTGCGGCCCCGGCCGGCGAGCTCGGTGCCGGCCGCCTGGCCGGCGGTGGACTCGTCCTGGCCGATGTGGGTCAGCGCGCCGAACCGGGCGGAGTACTCCTGGCCGGAGTTCACGGTGATCACCGGGATGCCGGCCGCCTTGGCCTTGCCGAGCACGTCGCCGAGCGCGTCCCCCTTGGCGAGGGTGACCAGCAGGCCGTCGACCTTCTGGTCGATGGCGGCCTGGACCAGCTGGACCTGGTTCTGGGTCTGGGCGTCGTTGGAGTACAGGAAGGTGATGTTGTCCTTGGCGGCGGCCTGCTCGGCGCCCTTGCGCACGGTGTCCCAGAAGGCGTCGCCGGCGCCGGCGTGGGTCACCATCGCGATCTTCCAGCGCGGGGTGGTGACGGCACTGCCACCGGCGGCCGCGGCCTGGCTGCGGGCGTGCTCGGCGCGGAGGCCTCCGGTACTGCTGCAGCCGGCCACGGCGGCCAGCACGGCGAGGACGGCGCAGGCGGGCCGGAACCGGCGGAAGGGGCGAAAGCGGGTTGTGCTCATCCCCATAGTCTCGCTGCCCGCCGCGCGCGGCATCGCACCGCCTCGCCCGCCGCCCGGATCCGCCCGGGCGGTATCGTGCCCCCGGTGGCGTTCCTGGGAGCCCGCTGGGTGCAGCGTCCGGGCGCGGGCCGTCAGGATGGCAGACTGGTGCGGGCCCCAAGTAGGGAAACAGCGCCGAAACGTGATGTTCCTCTCAGGTTCCTTACAGATTTGGACGGCAACCGATCCCGCGTTCCCGACCGTCTGATGCCATTGGAGCGCGTTCCGGGCGAGTGGGGCCCCGGACGGCTTTGAACCCGGATACGAGAATTTGATGCAACTGACAGGCACGCCATTCCTCATCTGCACGATCGTCCTCGTGCCGATCTCCATCGCGGCGGCGCTGCTGCTCTGGGGAAAGGTGCGCGGGCCGAGGCCGGTGCAGGTCCTGTCCAGGCTTGCCATGATCGTCTTCTGCCAGATCACCGCCGTGACGACGGTCTTCGTCATGGTCAACAACGCCAACCTGATCTACGGCAACTGGGACGACCTGCTGGGCACCGGCAACCACGTCCGGGCCGTGCCCTCCGTCCCCCCGGCCGAGGCGGGCGCCGGCGGGGCCCAGGCCGGCGGCGACGCCGCCAAGCAGCCGCCCAAGGTCCACCAGCAGTTCCGCAGCGTGGACGACCCCAAGGTGCCGAGCGACGTCCAGAAGACCGACCTCAAGGGCCAGCTGTCCGGCGTGGACGGCGAGGTGCTGGTCTGGCTGCCGCCGCAGTACCACGACCCGGCGTTCAAGGACAAGAAGTTCCCGGTCGTCGAGCTGATCCCGGGCTTCCCCGGCTCCTCCTCCACCTGGTACGGCACGCTCAAGGTCTCCGAGCAGCTCAAGCCGCTGATGCAGGAGGGCAAGGTGGCGCCGTTCATCCTGGTCTCGCCGCGCACCCTGCTGCTGGGCAACAGCACCGACGCCGGCTGCACCGACGTGCCCGGCAAGGTCAACGCGGACACCTGGCTGACCCGCGACGTCCCCCAGATGGTGCTGGACAACTTCCGCGCCGAGCCGTCGGCCGACCGCTGGGCGGTGGCCGGCTACTCGGCCGGTGCCCACTGCGCCGCCAAGCTGTCGCTGGCCCACCCCAACCGCTACCGGGCCGGCATCAGCCTCTCGGGCTACAACGACCCGGCGGTCGAGAAGTCCTCGCTGGTCGGCAAGGACGCCCAGCTGCGCGAGGCGAACAACCCGGTCACCATCGTGAAGACCGCCGCCCAGCCGCCGAAGGTCGCCCTGTACATCAGCGGCAACAAGGGCGACGGCTACGAGGACGGCCAGGCGATCGCGGCCGTCGCGAAGGCGCCGACCACCGTCCAGGTCCAGGAGACCACCGGGCCGCACTCCAGCGACGTCTGGAAGAACATGGTGCCGGGCGTCTTCCAGTGGCTCACCTCGATCATCCCCGTGCAGCCGTAGTCACGCGGAGGGGTCCGCCCCGCACACCGTCGGTGTGCGGGGCGGACCCCTTTCCGCGCCGGCTCAGGCCAGTTCGAGGGCCAGGTAGAAGTCCACCCGGTCCTCCAGCCGGGAGAGGTCACGGCCGGTCAGCTCCTCGATCCGGCCGATCCGGTAGCGCAGCGTGTTGACGTGCACGTGCAGCTGGGCGGCGCAGCGGGTCCACGAGCCGTCCGAGCGCAGGAACGCCTCCAGGGTGCGGACCAGGTCCGCCTGGTGCTCGATGTCGTAGGCGATCACCTTGTCCAGCAGCCGGCTGCGGAACGCCCGGCGGACCTCGTCGGGCACCGCGGCCAGCAGCAGCACGTGCGAGGCCAGCTCCTCCGGGCCGGCCACGCAGACCCGGCCGACCCGGGCGGCGGCGATCCGGCGGGCGTGCCGGGCCTCCTCCAGGGCGCCGCGCAGGCCGCCCGCCTCGGAGGCGGGGGCCGACACGCCGAGGGTGATCCGGCCCTCCGAGCCGAGGCCCGCCTCCAGCGGCGCGAGCAGCTCCCGCAGGGTGTCGGCGGGCACCGCACTGTCCAGCGCGGGCAGCACCACCACCGCGCCGGTGCCCGCCCCGGCGACCAGGGCGCGGTCGGTGGTGCCGTTGAGAGCTTCCTCCAGGATCAGCCGCACCGCACCCTCGGGCAGGCCGGTGCCCTCGGCGCTGAGCACCAGCCAGGAGCCGTCCGGTGACTGCGGCTTGGGCTCGGGGTTCTCGTACCGGGCGGCCATCGCCGAGGAGGCGTACAGGGTGCGGCTGATCTCGCCCGGGTCGGCGTCGCGCTGGAGCAGCGTCAGCACCTCGTCGGCGAGGCGGCGGCGCAGCCGGCGGCCCTCGTCGCGGCGGTGCCGCTCGGCGGCGACCAGCCGGGCCAGGTTCTCGGCGAGCTGCTGGCGCTTGGTGGTCCATTCGGTGACGTCGCCGGCCACCGCGAGCACCCAGTCGGCGAGCGGCGCCTGGACGTCGTCGAGGGCCGGGGCGGGCAGCAGCGAGTAGGAGCCGTTGGCCAGCCGGGCCCGGTGCGGGGGGCGGCGGCGCTGGCGCTGGGCGCCGAGGTGGGCGCGGACCAGCTGGTCGCGGTCCTCGGCGGAGAGCCGGTCGGCCGGGCCGGCGATCACCGCGCCGGTGGGCGTGAGCACCCAGCAGTCGAGGTCGAGGTCGCCGCCGAGGAGGTCGAGGACGGCGTCCAGTCCGCCGCCGCCGGCCGCGGAGACCAGCAGCCGGTGGCGGTCGACCAGGGCGGCCAGGTCGGCGGCGCGGTCGGCGGAGACCTGCCGGCCGATGAACTCGGTGACGGTGCCGAAAGCGATGTCGTCGGGTACCGCCAACAGGGGCATCCGGTGCCGGCGACACGCGTCGACGAGGTCCTCGGGGACGGGGCCGACCTCGGCCTCGCCGGCCGCGAGGGCGACCGCGCCGCCGGCCACGATGGTCCGCACGAAGCGTTCGGAGTCGGCCGGCCCGGTGCGCCAGAGCATGCCGGTGAGCACCAGCTCGCCGCCGTGCAGGTAGCGGCCCGGGTCGTGCAGGTCCGTGGTCATCACGCCGCTGACCTGCCGGTCGAGCTCTTCCTCGGCCGCGAGCAGGCGCAGTCTCGGGGCTCCGGGGGCGAGCAGGTCGCGGACACGCATCCGGGACTCCTTACGGGCTTGGGGTGGGGGTGAGGGGGCCCGAGCGCGCGGTCCGGGGGTCACAGTGTGCCCGAACATCCGTGCTCGGTGTTACGTCCCAACGGACGCCCGGATCACGGGGTCATAGCTTGGGAATCACGGCCGGATTACGGTCGTAGGCAGCACCCGGAAAACAGCTGGGCTGCGAGATTCTCGTCCTTAGAGGAACGTACAGGATGCCGGGCGGGACCACAGCCGGGGCTTCATGCCATCGGTGACTGCCAGTGGGCCCCGTCACAGAGGTTCACTGGCCACACGCCGCCGGACACACCCCGGTGACCAGGACCCGACGCGGAGGCGACGAAGCGGAGAGCGCGGTCCGAACACCGAGTTCCCGGGCACTGTGCCCACCCGTCCGGCCGGCAACGACTTGAGGAGACACCCGCATGGAGTTCCTTCGGCCCGCTACCTGGGACGAGGCACTCGCGGCGAAGGCTGAGTACCCGACCGCGCTGCCCATCTCGGGCGGTACGGACGTCATGGTCGAGATGAACTTCGACGTGCACCGGCCATCCGCGATTCTCGACCTGAACCGCATCACCGAGCTCACCGAATGGTCGAACGACGGCGACGTCGTTCGGCTCGGCGCCTCCGTCCCCTACTCCCGGATCATCGACGAGCTGTCCGGTCCGCTGCCCGGCCTCGCGCTGGCGGCCCACACCGTCGGCTCGCCGCAGATCCGCAACCGCGGCGGCGTCGGCGGCAACCTCGGCGGTGCCTCCCCGGCCGGCGACGCGCACCCCGCGCTGCTGGCCGCCGGCCGCGACGTGTTCGTCGAGGCGGACTCCGTGCGCGGCACCCGGATGATCCCGATCGACGAGTTCTACGTCGGCGTCAAGCGCAACAGCCTGGCGGCCGACGAGCTGATCAGGGCCGTGCACATCCCCGTCGCGGACGGCCCGCAGCAGTTCTCCAAGATCGGCACCCGCAACGCCATGGTGATCGCGGTCTGCGCCTTCGGCTTCGCGCTGCACCCGAAGAACGGCACCGTCGGCACCGGGATCGGCTCGGCCGCCCCCACGCCGCGCCGCGCCGTCGAGGCCGAGGAGTACCTGCGGGGCGTGCTCGCCGAGCGCGGCCTGTGGGAGTCCGGCGAGCTGCTGGGCGCCGAGGTGATCCAGCGGTTCGGCGAGCTGGTGAAGGCCGCCGCCTCGCCCATCGACGACGTCCGCGGCACCGCCGACTACCGGCGGCACTCGCTGGCCGTGATGGCGCGCCGCACGCTCACCTGGACGTGGAACGACTACAGCAAGCAGATCAGGAGCGCGGCATGAGGGTCACTTTCACCGCCAACGGCAAGCCGGTCGAGGCCGACGACGTCTGGGAGGGCGAGAGCCTGCTCTACGTGCTGCGCGAGCGGGTCGGCCTCCCGGGCTCGAAGAACGCCTGCGAGCAGGGCGAGTGCGGCTCCTGCACGGTCTACCTGGACGGCGTCCCGGTCTGTTCGTGTCTGGTCGCGGCCGGCCAGGTGCAGGACCGCGAGGTCCGCACCGTCGAGGGCCTGAGCGACGAGCAGGGCGAGCTGGGCCTGGTCCAGCAGGCCTTCGTCGACGCCGGCGCCGTCCAGTGCGGCTTCTGCACGCCCGGCCTGCTGGTGCAGACCGACGCGCTGCTGGCGAAGGACGCCCAGCCGAGTGACAACGACATCCGCGAGGCGCTGTCGGGCAACCTCTGCCGCTGCACCGGCTACGAGAAGATCATGGACGCGGTGCGGCTGGCTTCCGCCCGTACGTGCGAGAGGGCGACGTCGGAATGAGTACCCGCACCATCCAGGGTCAGAAGAACCTGCAGAACATCAACCAGGCCAGCAAGGACGGCATCGGCGGTTCGCCGCTGCGCCCGGACGGCAACCTGAAGGTCAAGGGCGAGTTCGCCTACTCGTCCGACCTGTGGCACGAGGACATGCTCTGGGGTATGGCGCTGCGCTCGCCGCACCCCCGGGCGAACATCCTCTCGGTGGACATCGCCGACGCGCTGAAGGTCCCCGGCGTGTACGCCGTCCTCACCCACGAGGACATCCCCGGCACCAAGTACTACGGCCTGGAGATCCAGGACCAGCCGGCCCTGGCGATCGACAAGGTCCGCTACCACGGTGAGGCCATCGCGCTGGTCGCGGCCGACCACCCGGAGACGGCCCGCCGCGCGGTGAAGAAGATCAAGGTCGAGTACGAGGTGCTCACCCCGATCACCACCGAGGAGCAGTGCCTCGACCCGGAGACCCACGGCTACGTGCACGAGCCGCACGAGTTCAAGTCGCACGGCTACGGCAACATCTGCCACGAGCAGAAGCTGGTCTCCGGCCTCGGCGTGACCGACGAGGTGCGGGCCCTGGCGGACGTCATCGTCAAGGGCAGCTACGAGGTCGGCATGCAGGACCAGGCCTTCCTCGGCCCGGAGTCCGGCCTGGCCGTGCCGGCCGAGGACGGCGGCATCGACCTCTACATCGCCACCCAGTGGCTGCACGTGGACCGCCAGCAGATGGCCCCCGTGCTGGCCCTGCCGGAGGAGAAGGTCCGCCTCACGCTGGCCGGTGTCGGCGGCGCCTTCGGCGGCCGCGAGGACATCTCGATGCAGATCCACGCCTGCCTGCTCGCCCAGCACACCGGCAAGCCGGTCAAGATCGTCTACGCCCGGGACGAGTCCTTCTACGGCCACGTGCACCGCCACCCGGCGAGGATGACCTACGAGCACGGCGCCACCCGGGACGGCAAGCTGGTCTTCGCCGACTGCCGGATCGTGCTGGACGGCGGCGCGTACGCCTCCGCCTCGCCGGCCGTGGTCGGCAACGCGGCCTCGCTCGGCCACGGGCCGTACGTGATCCCGAACGTGAAGATGCACGCCATCGCGCTGTACAGCAACAACCCGTCCTGCGGGGCGATGCGCGGCTTCGGCGCGGTCCAGGCCGCGTTCGGCTACGAGACCCAGATGGACCGGCTCGCCGCCGAGCTGGGCATGGACCCGGTCGAGCTGCGCCAGCTGAACGCGATGTCGGAGGGCGACTTCATGCCCACCGGCCAGCAGATCGACTCGCCCGCCCCGGTGGCCGAACTCCTGCGCCGGGTCAAGGACATGCCGCTCCCGCCGCCGCTGGACACCGAGCACCTGGACGTCCGCCAGCTGCCCGGCGCACTGTCCAACACCTCGCACGGCGAGGGCATCGTGCGCGGCGTCGGCTACTCGGTCGGCATCAAGAACGTCGGCTTCTCCGAGGGCTTCGACGACTACTCCACCGCCCGGGTGCGCCTGGAGGTGATCGGCGGCGAGCCGGTCGCCATGGTGCACACCGCGATGGCCGAGGTCGGCCAGGGCGGCGTCACCGTGCACGCCCAGATCGCGCGCACCGAGCTGGGCGTCGAGCAGGTCACCATCCACCCGGCCAACACCGAGGTCGGCTCGGCCGGTTCGACCTCGGCCTCCCGGCAGACCTACATGACGGGCGGTGCGGTGAAGCTCGCCGCCGAGGCCGTCAAGCAGGCGCTGATCGAGAAGGGCCGCCGGCGCTACGGCTGGACCCAGCACGACCTGACGCTGACCGGCGGCAAGGTGGTCTCGCCGTCGACGGGCGCCCTGGTCTCCATGGTCGACCTGCTCGGCGACGAGGCGATCGACCTCACCCGCGAGCACCACCACCGCCCGACCGTGCCGTTCGACAAGGAGACCGGGCAGGGCTTCGGCCACGTCCAGTACACCTTCTGCGCCAACCGCGCCGTGGTCGACGTGGACGTCGAGCTGGGCCTGGTCAAGGTGGTCGAGCTGACCGCCGTCCAGGACGTCGGCAAGGCGCTCAACCCGCTCTCGGTGGTGGGCCAGATCCAGGGCGGCTGCACCCAGGCGCTCGGCCTGGCCGTGATGGAGGAGATCATCGTCAAGGACGGGAAGGTCCGCAACGCGTCCTTCACCGACTACCTGATCCCCACCATCCTGGACACCCCGCCGATCCCGGTGGAGATCCTCGAACTCCCCGACCCGAACGCCCCGTACGGGCTGCGCGGGGTGGGCGAGGCGCCGACCGTCTCCGCGACGCCGTCGATCGTGGCCGCCATCCGCAACGCCACCGGTCTGGCGCTCAACCGGATCCCCGTCCGGCCCGAGCACCTGACCACCGAGGCCCCCGGACCGAAGTAGCCACCGGGTCTCCCCCACACCTCCCCGGGGCGGCGACCGTCTTCCCCGCCGCCCCGGGGCAGTTCCACCCCGAAGTACAGGCACCACACATGCACCAGCCGAAGCAAAGCGAACGCATCCTCCCGCTGCCTCTCCCACGCCGGGGTTCTGCAGCGGTGCGCACCACCCACCTCCGGCCGACGGCCGGTGGAACGCACTGCACCGCAGCACTGCCACAGAGTGCGCCCAGTGAGTCGAATCGTCCCCCTGTGCCAACTTCGTTGACTGGCTGTCAGGTCGGCTCGCCCACCCCAACCCCCTTTGACACTTGGGAGTGGACATGACCAGGATCCCCACGGAGCCCGGCACCACTGAAGACAGACCCACCGAGGACGACACCCCCACGTCGGCCCCGGTCGCACCGCCGAAGAACGCCATGGACGCGTACTTCAAGATCACGGCCCGGGGATCGACCTTCGGCAACGAGATCCGCGGTGGCCTCACCACCTTCATGGCGATGGCCTACATCGTCCTGCTCAACCCGATCATCCTGAGCGGCGCCGACGTCAACGGCCTCAAGCTGGACCACGCCCAGCTCACGACCGCCACCGCGCTCGCCGCCGCCGTCACCACGATCCTGATGGGCGTGGTCGGCAACGTCCCCCTCGCGGTCGCCGCCGGCCTCTCGGTCTCCGGCGTGATATCCGCCCTGGTGGTACCGCACACCACCTGGCCCCAGGCGATGGGCCTCTGCGTCGTCTACGGCCTGCTGATCGTCCTGCTGGTGGTCTCCGGACTGCGCGAGAAGATCATGAACGGCATCCCGCTGCCGCTCAAGCACGCCATCACCATCGGCATCGGCCTCTTCGTCTCGCTGATCGGCCTGGTCAAGGCCGGCTTCGTGCACACCGGCGGTCCCACCCCGCTCGCGCTCGGCCCCTTCGGCGAACTCGCCGGCTGGCCCGTGCTGGTCTTCTGCCTCACGGTGCTGACGATCTTCGTCCTGCTGGCCCGCAACGTCCGCGGCGCGATCCTGATCGGCATCGCCGGCGGCACCGTGGTGGCCTTCGTCATCAACGCGGTCGCCGACCTCCCGGCGAAGACCTGGATCAGCTCCGCCCCGGTGTGGCCGAGCGGCGGCCCGGTCTCCGCACCCGACTTCGGCCTCTTCGGCCACATCGACGTCTTCGGGGCCTTCGGCAGCCACGGCCTCGGCGCGATCAGCGCCTCGGTCGCCGTCTTCACCCTGGTCCTGGCCGGCTTCTTCGACGCGATGGCCACCATCATCGGCGTCGGCACCGAGGCGGGCCTGGCCGACAAGCAGGGCCGGATGCCCGGCCTGTCCAAGGCGCTGTTCATCGACGGCGCCGGCGGTGCCATCGGCGGTGTCGCGGGCGCCTCCGGCCAGACCGTGTTCGTCGAGTCGGCCACCGGCGTCGGCGACGGCGCCCGGACCGGCCTCGCCTCGACCGTCACCGGCGGCGTGTTCACCCTCATGCTGTTCTTCTCGCCGCTCGCCGCGATCGTCCCCACCGAGGTCGCCTCCGCGGCCCTGGTCGTCATCGGCTCGATGATGATGAGCCAGGCCCGGCACATCGACTGGGCGGACCGCGAGGTCGCCATCCCGGCCTTCCTCACCTGCACCCTGATGCCGTTCACCTACAGCATCACCGCCGGTGTCGCCGCGGGCGTCATCTCGTACACCGTCATCAAGGCCGGCACCGGCAAGTGGCGCGAGCCCGGCCCGCTGATGTGGATCCTCACCGGCGTGTTCGTGGTCTACTTCGCGCTCACTCCGATCAAGTCCTGGCTGGGCGTCCACTAGCGGCACCGCCGCCGCACGGGAATCGTTTCCCGTACGGCGGCACCTCCCGTTCCGTCTTCCGAGGTGTTGAGGAGCTCCCCGACATGCACGACATCGCCGAGCAGCTGCAGGCCTGGCACGCGTCCGGGCGTTCCTTCGCCGTGGCCACGGTGGTCGGGGTCTCCGGCAGCGCGCCGCGCGACCCGGGTGCCGCGCTCGCCGTCGACGCGGCCGGCGAGGCGATCGGCAGCGTCTCCGGCGGCTGCGTCGAGGGGGCCGTCTACGAGCTCTGCCAGGCCGCCATCGAGTCCGGCCGGCCGGTGCTGGAACGCTTCGGCTACAGCGACGAGGACGCCTTCGCGGTCGGCCTGACCTGCGGCGGCGTGCTGGACGTCTTCGTCCAGCCGGTCGTCCCCGGCGCCGACCCCGCGCTCGACGCCGGCATCACCTACCTCGCCTCCGGCACCCCGGTCGCCCTGGCCCGGGTCATCGACGGCCCCGGCGCGCTGGTCGGCGCCACCGTCGCCGTCACCGCCGACACCCACCACGGGGCCCTCTCCCCCGCGCCCACCACCGTCGCCCCGCTGGAGCGCGCCGTGGTCGCCGAGGCCCGCGCAATGCTGGACGCCGGGCGCACCGGCCGGCTGGTCCTCGGCCTCGACGGACGCCCCTGCGACGACCGGGAGCAGGGCACCGTCACCTTCTTCGTCGAGTCCTACGTCCCCGCGCCGCGGATGATCGTCTTCGGGGCGATCGACTTCGCCGCCGCCGTGGTGCGGATCGGCAAGTTCCTCGGCTACCACGTCACCGTCTGCGACGCCCGGCCGGTCTTCGCCACCGAGCGGCGCTTCCCCGACGCCGACCAGGTGGTGGTCGACTGGCCGCACCGCTACCTGGACTCCCAGCTGGACCGGATCGACGGGCGGACGGTGCTCTGCGTCCTCACCCACGACGCCAAGTTCGACATCCCGCTGCTGGAGCGCGCGCTGCGGCTGCCGGTCGGCTACATCGGCGCGATGGGCTCGCGCCGCACCCACCGGGACCGCGACACCCGGCTGCGCGAGGTCGGCCTGACCGACGCCGAGATCGGCCGGCTGCGCTCGCCGATCGGCCTGGACCTCGGTGCCCGGACCCCCGAGGAGACCGCCGTCTCGGTCGCCGCCGAGATCGTCGCCCACCGGCGCGGCGGCAGCTGCCTGCCGTTGAGCCGCGGCGAGGGGCCGATCCACCACGACCTGGCGCGGGCGGCCGGTCCGGCCACCGGGGACGCGCGGTCCCACGCGGCCTGACCGCACGGCAGCCCGGCCCCGCCGTCAGCGCACGACGTCGTGGACCTCACGGATCAGCGGCGGTGCGGCCGGGATGCCGACCTCCTGGAGGATCGGCAGCAGCACCGCGGAGAAGTGCTCGAAGGCCTCCCGGGACTCCCACACGTCGGTCATGTGCCAGCCGCCGCCCGGCGTCGGGCCGGACACGTGCAGGACCAGCCCGCGCACCGGCCAGTCGGAGGGCGCGTTCAGCCCGGTGCCGCCGGTCAGCCGGTCCACCGCCTCCTCGTACTGGTCCCGGGTGGTACCGGGGAATTCGAACATCACGATGATGGCCATGCGCTGCTCCCGTCGGATGGGCTCCGTCGCCTCCCATGCAGCCCCGCCCCCGCCCGCCCGGCCATCCGGCGCCACCACCCGGGTGACGTCGGGCGGCGCACCGGGCGCGGGCTACTCCGAGAGCGCCAGCCGCACCCCGAAGCCCACCACCACCGCCCCCGTCACCCGGTCCAGCAGCCGGCGCGCGGCGGGCCGGCTCAGCCAGCCGCGCACCGCCCTGGCGAAGCCCACCAGCACGGCCGACCAGAGCAGCCCCTCCACGACGTGGACGCAGGTCAGGGCCACCCCGGCGGCGAAGTGCGGGGCCCCCGCGGGGATGAACTGCGGCAGCACGGCGACGTAGAAGACACCGACCTTGGGATTGAGCAGATTGGTGAGCGTGCCGCGCCGCCACCCGGACCGGACCCCGCCGCCGGTCGGCAGCCGCTCCGGTTCGGCCCCGCCGCCCCGGTTGCGCAGCAGGCCGATCCCCATCCAGACCAGGTACGCGGCCCCGGTCCAGCGCAGGACCTCGTACGCCAGGTGGGAGGCGGTCAGCAGGGCGGTCACCCCGGCCGAGGTGAGGGTGCCCCAGATCAGCGTCCCGGTCTGGATGCCGAGCACCACGCCCCAGGCCTGCCGGCGCTCCCCCAGGGCGGAGGTGCGCAGCACCAGCGCGGTGTCGATCCCGGGCGTGAGCGTGAGCAGTCCCACCACGAGGGCGAAGGACCAGAGGGCGGTCGTCATCTCCATGGGCCTTGATCGTAGGGCCTCGGTCGGCCGGGGCGGGCCGACCGCGGGTCAGAGCGGGCGCACCCGCTCGGCCACCCAGCGCCCCTCCTGCTCCATCGGCTCGTACTCCACCCGCCGCCCCTCGGTGAGGACCCGGTCGCCCTCGGCCAGGATCGAGTCGAAGTAGACGTAGAGGGCGGGGCCGTCCTCGTCGGGGGTGATCAGGCCGTAGCCGTGCTCGGCGTGGTAGGACTGCACGGTGCCGGTGGCCATGGGGGTTCCCTCGCTTCCGCTGGGTGATGGAACTCCTGGGTACCAAATGCCCGGCCCGGAGCGGCCACGGCGCGCCCGGCCGCGCCCCGCGGCCTCGCTCAGCGGTAGCCGGCCGGGTCCAGCGGCCCGGCCGCCGTCTCCTGGTCGACCAGGTAGCGCCAGGCGTCCGGGCGGCTGCCGTCCAGGTCGGTGAAGCCGTACTCCTTCGCCAGGGCGCCGCTGGAGAGCGAGGTGCCGTTGAAGCGCGCCACCCCGGGGTCGCAGGCCAGCGCCACCACGGCGCGGCCGACGTAGCCGGGCGACTCCGAGACGCCGAAGCCGGGCTGCTCCGCGGTCGCGTCGCGCCAGTTCTCCTCGGTGACGCCGAAGTGCTCCAGCATCATCTCGGAGCGCAGCCAGCCGGGGGTCAGCGCGACCGCCGTCGCCCCGCGCGGGGCCAGCTCGTGGCCCAGCGCGAAGGCCATCCGCAGCACCGAGGACTTGGCGAGGTCGTAGCAGAGCGAGTTCCGGTAACGGGTGGCGTTGTAGTCGGCGGTGCCGTCGGTCATCTCCACCACCAGACCGCCCGGGCGGCGCAGCAGCAGCGGCAGCAGGTGGTGGTTGGTGATCACGTGCGTCTCGACGGCCAGGCGCAGCAGGCGCAGCCCGTTGTCCAGGTCGTGCTCCCAGACCGGGCTCTCCCACTCGAAGAGGTTCTCGCCGCCCCAGATGTCGTTCACCAGGAGGTCGAGCCCGCCCTGCTCGGCCTCGATCCGCCGCGCCACGGCCTCGACCTCGGCGGGGACGAGGTGGTCCGCGCGGACCGCGATCCCCCGGCCGCCGGCCGCGGTGACCAGTGCCGCCGTCTCCTCCAGGGTCTCCGCCCGCCCGTACTCCGAGCGGTGCCCGCCGGCACTGCGCCCGGTCGCGTAGACCGTCGCCCCGGCGGCCCCCAGCTGCACCGCGATCCCCCGCCCGGCCCCCCGGGTCGCCCCGGCGACCAGGGCGACCTTGCCCGTGAGCGGCTGCGCCATGTCCCGTCCTTCGCTCGTGCTTCCTCCGACACCATGGATGCTGCCCCGGGGATCCGGGACGACCCGGCGGATGGGCTGACCGGTCACGGCGGCGGCCTGTGATGTCGGTTCGGAGCGTACTCGACACCACAGGCCCACCGGCCGGTCCCTCAGGTCACGTTGAGGCGGGCCGCCAGGCGCAGCAGGCCCGGGGAGAGGCGGCTGAGGAAGCGGGCGGCCTTGGCCTCGGGGGTGACCGGGACGACCGGCTTGCCGGTGCGGACGGCGTGCAGGATCGCGGTGGCGACCTTCTCCGGCGGGAAGCCCCGGCGGGCGTAGAGCTTCGCGGCGCGGGCCTGCTTGGCCGCCTGCTGGTCGGCGCTGGTGGCGGAGAAGGTGGAGGTGCGGGTGATGTTGGTGTTGACGATGCCGGGGCAGATGGTCGAGACGCCGATGCCGTGCCCGGCCAGTTCGGCGCGCAGGCAGTCGGAGAGCATGAACACGGCCGCCTTGCTGGTCGCGTAGGCGGTGAGCGCCTTGGACGGCAGGTAGGCGGCGGCCGAGGCGAGGTTGACGATGTGCCCGCCCCGACCGCGGTCGGCCATCAGCGAGCCGAAGGCGCGGCAGCCGTGGATCACGCCCCAGAGGTTGACGTCCAGGACGCGCTGCCACTCCTTCTCGGTGGTCTCCAGGAACGTCCCGGAGTGGCCGATGCCCGCGTTGTTGACCACCACGTCGGGGACGCCGTGCGCGGCGGCGACCGCCTCGGCGAAGGCGTCGACGGCGGCGCCGTCGCTGACGTCGACCCGGTAGGCGTGCGCCTGGGGGCCGAGCAGCGAGGCGAGTTCGGCGGTGCGCCGGGCGGCGCCGTGGTCGAGGTCGCAGACCACCACCCGGGCACCCTCCTCGGCGAAGGCGAGCGCGGTGGCCCGGCCGATGCCGCTGCCGCCGCCGGTGATGACGACCAGCGGGCCGTCGCCGGCCGGGTCGGGGGCCTGTCCGGCGTCGACACCGGCGGTGAACTCGCGAACCATCCCGGCCACGGCGGTTCCCTTCTCCAGGAGGGCGGACCAGTGGGTGGCGTGCAGGGAGCGGCGGGTCAGCCTGGGCACCCAGCGCTCCAGCCCCTCGGAGAGGTACTCGCCGACGTAGTGGTCCCGGGTGAGGGTGATCAGCTGGACCGGCACCTCGGTGGGCCGCTCGCGCGGATTGCGCAGGGTGGGGCGCATGTTGGCCCGGTAGAGCTCGATGCCGCGCACCGCGTCCCGCCGCAGGGTGGGCTGCGGGTGGCCGGGCCGCGGGGTGACGGCCTCCAGGTCGCGCAGCACCCGGGGCCAGGCGCGGGCCAGGCCGAGCCGCCAGATGCCGGGGGCGAGGTAGGGCAGGTGGAAGGCCGTGATGTACCAGGAGTGCACGCCCTGCGCGAGCAGTTGCCGCAGGTGGCGCGGGGTGGGGCGGCGGTAGCGCTCGCGCATCCAGTGGCCGATGTGGTCCAGGCAGGGGCCGGACATCGTGGTGTAGGAGGCGAGCCGCCGCTCGGCGCCGGGCGAGGTGACGGCCTCCCAGGACTGCAGCGAGCCCCAGTCGTGGGCGACCACGTGCACCGGGCGGTCCGGGCTGACCGCGTCGGCGACCGCGAGGAGGTCGGCGGCCAGGTGCTCCAGCCGGTAGCCCTCGCGCGAGGCGGGCACTCCGGACTCGCCGGCGCCGCGTACGTCGTAGCGGACCACGTGGTGGTCGCGGGCGAGGTCGGCGGCGATGTCGTCCCAGACCACGTGGGTGTCCGGGTAGCCGTGCACCAGCAGGACGGTGGGCGCGTCGGGGTCGCCGTCCTCGAAGACGGCGAGCGGCAGCCCGCCGGAGTGGACGGTGCGGCGGCGGGTGGTGGTCATCGGGTCGCCTCCTGGGCGGTCGCCTCGGCGTGGGCAGCGGTCCAGCGCCGCACGTGCGGCAGGTCGTCGTCGAGCCAGTACGCGTCGTCCTCGGTGACCACCAGCAGCTCCTCGAACTTGATGCCCACCGCGCGGAAGCCGATGTGCGGCTCCACCGCCCACAGGCCCGGGGTCGGCGCGTGCCGGGAGGACCGGCCGTCCGCCCAGAGCGGGGAGCGGCCCTGGAGGCGCTCGCCGATCAGCTCGCGGCCGAGCGTCTGGAGTGTACGCACCCCGAAGCCGAGGACGTTCACCCCGGCCGGGCCGCGGCTGGTGGTCCGGGTGACCTGGTGGCCGATCACCCGGCCCGGGTAGACCCGGTGGCGGTTGTCGTAGCCGTGCGCGGCGATCTGCGCGTCCACCGCCGCGTACACCTCGTCGAGCGGGCGGCGGGCGCGGACCTCGGTGAGGATCAGCTCGCGGTAGACCCGGAGGTCGGCGGCCAGCCAGTCCCAGACCGGGTTCTCGCCGACCTTGCCGCCGTAGCCGATGTCGGCGGTGTAGCCGTCCACGATCGGCGCGCAGTCCAGGACGTACGGCATGCCGTCCTCCAGCCGGCGGTTGCCGGCGAAGAACTGCAGCGGGGTGCGGAAGTGCCGGAAGGCGGTGCGGTCGCCGAACCAGGCGAAGGGGACGTGGAAGAAGTCCTGCACGCCGGCGGCGACCAGGCACCGGCGCAGCTCGGCGGTGGCCTGCCGCTCGGTCACCCCCGGTTCGATCCAGGCGGCGACCTGTTCGGCGCAGTGGTAGGCGAGTTGCTGGACCTCGCGGAAGCGGTCCAGGTCGTGGTGGGTGAACGGGAAGGCCGGGGTGCGGGGCACGGCCGGGGGGCGAAGCGGCACGGCGGGCTCCAGTGCTAGAGGTCCAGGACGAGGGTCTCGCCCCCGGCGGCCCGGGAGACGCAGGGCAGCAGGGCGCCGGCGGCGCGCTGCTCGGGGGTGAGGCGGCGGTCGCGGTGGTCCGCGGCGCCGGCCACCAGCCGGACCTCGCAGGTGCCGCAGAAGCCCTGGTGACAGGAGTACGGCAGGTCCGGACGGGCCTCGCGGAGCACGTCCAGGGCGGACCGGTCGGCGGGGACGTCCAGCACCGGGCCGTCCGTGCCGAGCTGGACGGCGAACGGCTCGCCGCCGGTGACCGGGGCGGCGCCGAACCGCTCGAAGTGCAGGGCCCGGGCCGGCGATCCGTCCAGCGCGCGCTGGACGGCGGTCAGCATGGGGGCCGGGCCGCAGCAGTAGACGGCGGCGCCGCGCGGAGCGTGGGCCAGCAGCTCGGCGCCGGTGGGCACCCCGCCGTGCTCGTCGTCGGTGCGCAGGTGGACCCGGCCCGGGTCGAGGCCGCGCAGCAGCTCCGCGTAGGGGAGGGTGTCGGCGCTGCGGCCGACGTGGACGAGGTGCCAGTCCAGGCCGTGCCGCCGGGCCTCGTGGACCATCGGCAGCAGCGGGGTGATCCCGATGCCGCCGGCCAGCAGCAGGACGGCCGGCTCGGCGCAGAAGGCGAAGCCGTTGCGCGGGTGGCGGGCGGTCAGCCGGGTGCCGGGGTGCAGCTCGCGGTGGATCTCCTCCGACCCGCCGCCTCCCCCGGGCAGCCGGCGGACCGCGATCCGGTAGGCCCGCCGGTCGCCCGGGTCGCCGCAGAGCGAGTAGTGCCGCTCGCGGCCCGAGGGCAGCGCGAGGCGCAGGTGCGCGCCGGGCTGCCAGGGCGGGAGCGCCCCGCCGGAGGGGTCGCCGAGCAGCAGCTCGACGACGTCGGTGGCGATCGTCCGACGGGCGGTCACCACCAGCTGCAGCGCCGGGGTGGGGCGGCCGAACGGGCGCCGGGGGCTGCGGCGCAGCAGCGGGCCGCCCAGCGCCGGGGTGTAGCGGTCGCCGAAGGCGGTCAGGCCTCGCATGAACCGGTCCGCGCGGGGGCGGCCGTAGAGGTCCGGGGGCGGGTTGTGCAGGTCCATCCGGGCGACTCTCCTGGCGTCAGTGGGCGGCGGCGCGGGCGGCCGGGGAGGTGGCGAGGTAGCCGAGGGCCTGGCTGGAGGAGCCCTCCTGGGTGGGGTGGTAGCCGGGCCGCAGGTAGCGCAGGCCGGAGCGGAGCGAGCGGACCGGGTCGGGCAGCAGGCCGCGCCGGGCGAGCCGCCGGGCCTCCCGCCAGCTGGGCCGGATCCGGCCGTCCAGGGTGGGGTCGGCGGCCAGCAGGAAGCGGGCGCCGCGCACCCAGAGGTGGACCAGCAGCGGCCCGGAGACGGCCATGCCGCGGATCCGGCGGGCGTAGCCGGGGTCGAGGTGGACCATCAGGTCGTAGGCGACGCTGCGGTGCTCGACCTCCTCGGCGCCGTGCCAGCGCAGCAGGTCCAGCATCGTCGGGTCGGCCTTCGCCCGGTCCAGGCCGGGGGAGTTGAGCGCCCAGTCGCCGAGGAAGGCGGTGAAGTGCTCGATCGCGGCGACGAAGGCGACCCGCTCGAGGATGTTCTCGCGCCGCCGGACGGGCGGGAGGCCGGGCTTGTCCCCGAGGACGCGCTGGAACAGCCAGGTGACCTGGCGGACGTAGGGACGCGGGTCGAGGCCCTGGCCGAGCAGGTGGTCCAGCACCTCCTGGTGGGCCTCGGCGTGGATGGCCTCCTGGCCGATGAAGCCCAGCACCTCCTCGCGCAGCCGGTCGTCCCGGATCAGCGGCAGCGCCTCCTTGAACACCTTGACGAACCAGCGCTCCCCCTCCGGGAGCAGCAGGTGCAGGACGTTGATGACGTGGGTGGCCATCGGCTCGTCGGGGATCCAGTGCAGCGGCAGCCCGGACCAGTCGAAGCGGACGTCCCGGGGCTCCAGGACGAGGCTGTCGTGGACCCGGGCGGCCGGGGCGGCGACGGCGGGAACGGGTGTGGTGGTGCGGGGCATGGAGGCCCTCCTGACCTGGGGGCGGGGCGGCTCGGCTCGCGCGGCACCAGGCAACTTACTCGCGGGTAGCGCCTGCTACAAGGGTTTCGGCAGCCCTTATCGACATCGAGTCTAATAGGTGATGTGCACCGGACGGCGGCCCGGGAAACACGCGAGCCCCGCCGGGATCCGGCGGGGCTCGTGGGCGGGGGCGGCCCCGGAGGGTCAGACCGCCATCGCGAGCATCAGCGGCGCGGCCAGCAGCTCGGCGGCCGCCTTGAGCCGGTGCACGTTGTCGAGCGGCATCGAGGTGGCCAGGCAGCCGACCGTGCTCCCCGCCGTCACCGGCACGGCGGCGCAGACGGTGCCGAGCGCGTACTCCTGGATGTCCAGCACCGGCACGGTGGCCGGCTGGCGCTCCAGCCGGTGCATCAACTGGTCGGCGTCGACGACCGTCCGCGAGGTGAGCCGGGCCACCGGGTGGCGGGACAGGTGGTCCCGGCGGGCGTCGTGGTCGAGCTGGCTGAGCAGGCACTTGCCGATCGCGCTGGCGTGCGCGGTGGCCCGGAAGTCCACCCACTCCTGCACCGCCGGGGCGTGCTCGGCGGCCGCCACCGCCTCCACCGACAGCTCGCCGTCGTGGTACCGGGTGAAGTACACCGCCGCGCCCAACTCGTCCCGCAGCTCCGCGAGTTTGCGGTCCAGCCGGGCCCGGACCAGCTGCTCCCGGTTGTACTGCCCGAGCAGCGCGAAGGTGCCGCCGAGCACCCAACCGCCGTCCTGGCACTGGAGGTAGCCCTCGATCTCCAGGATCTCGGCCAGCCGGCGGACGGTCGGCAGGGCCAGGGACGTCTCCCGCGCGAGGGAGACCAGGGTGGCACCGCCGGGGTGCCGGTCGACGGCCTCCAGCAGTCTGAGGGCGTGCTGCAGGGAGGTGAACGGACCGGGCACGCCCTCGTCCAGCATGGCGTGGCGACCCGGGGCTGGTGTCGACATGTCGTCCCCTTCCGATGTCCCCCAGGGAGTTACCCGCGGGTGTTCTCCAGCCTAACCACCCGGGGACGTCGGCCGGTGCCGCTCCGCGGATATTCGTGCAGGTACGGTAAAGAACTTGACCGGCGCCGGTGTCGGGTGCTCTGTGCGGACAGCACAACGGCCCCTCCCCCACTGCCCTGGGGGGAGAGGCTCGGTGTGCGGCCGCCGGGGTGCGGGCCCCGGCGGCCGGTGAGGGTGGTTCACAGCGGACCGGAGGGACGCCCGGTCAGCCCTCGTCGCCGGCCCGGAGCTTGGCCACGGCGGCCTCCAGGCGGCTGCCGTACTCCTCGTCGGCCGCGTGGAAGTGGGCGAGGTTCTTCTCGACGATGTCGTCGCGCGTCACCTGCGCCAGGAAGCCCGCGATGTTGTCGATCAGGCGGGTCTTCTCGCCGGCCGACATCAGCCGGTAGAGCTCACCGGCCTGGAAGAAGTCGTCGTCCTTGGTGTGCGCCGGCGTGGTGTAGGTGCCGGTGTGGCCGTTCAGCGCGACCGGCGCGGCGAGCGCGTTGTCGGTCTGGGCCGGGCCGTCGTACGAGTTGGGCTCGTAGTTCTTGCCGCGGCCGGACTTGTTGACGGCGGCGAAGCCGTCGCGGCCGTAGTTGTTCGCCTCGGTCGCCCGGGGGGCGTTGACGGCGAGCAGCGTGTGGTTGACGCCGAGGCGGTAGCGCTGGGCGTCCGCGTAGGCGAACAGCCGGCCCTGGAGCATCTTGTCCGGGGACGGGCCGATGCCGGGCACGAAGTTGTTCGGCGAGAACGCCGACTGCTCGACCTCGGCGAAGACGTTCTCCGGGTTCTTGTTCAGCACCAGGCGGCCGACCTTGACCAGCGGGTAGTCGGCGTGCGGCCACACCTTGGTCAGGTCGAAGGGGTTGAAGCGGTAGTCCGCGGCCTCGGCGACCGGCATCAGCTGGACGTACAGCGTCCAGCTCGGGAACACGCCGCGCTCGATGGCCTGGTGGAGGTCGCGCTGGTGGCTGTCGGCGTCGGCCCCGAGCACCTCGGCGGACTGGCCGCCGTCCAGCGAGCGGATGCCCTGGTTGGTCTTGAAGTGGTACTTCACCCAGAAGGCGTCGCCCTGCTCGTTGACCCACTGGTAGGTGTGCGAGCCGTAGCCGTTCATGTGGCGGTACGAGGCCGGGATGCCGCGGTCGCCGAAGAGCCAGGTGATCTGGTGGGTGGAGGCCGGCGAGTGGGCCCAGAAGTCCCAGACGTTGTCGGCCTCCTGGACACCCGTGTACGGGTCGCGCTTCTGCGAGTGGATGAAGTCCGGGAACTTGATCGGGTCCTTGATGAAGAACACCGGGGTGTTGTTGCCGACGAGGTCGTAGTTGCCCTCCTCGGTGTAGAACTTCAGCGCGAAGCCGCGCGGGTCGCGCACCGCGTCGCTGGCGCCCAGGTTGCCCGCCACGGTGGAGAAGCGCAGGAACAGTTCGGTGCGCTTGCCGACCTCGGAGAGGAAGGCCGCCCGGGTGTACCGCGACACCTCGTCGGTGACCTCGAAGTACCCGTAGGCGCCGGAGCCCCGGGCGTGCACGACGCGCTCCGGGATGCGCTCGCGGTTGAACCGGGCCAGCTTCTCCAGGAGCTGCTGGTCCTGGATGAGCAGCGGGCCGTACTCGCCGGCCGAGGCCGAGTTCTGGTTGTCGGCGACGGGCGCGCCCGACTCCGTGGTCAGGATCTTGGACATGGAGGGTCCTTCAGGGTCGACAAAGGCATGCGTGGAGAGGAGGTTGACGGCGTCTCAGACGCCGAGCAGGCGCCAGACGGCCGAGCGGCGGCGGGAGGAGTGCTCGCCGTCCGGGCCGTCGCCCGGCCGCAGCGCGGCGACGGCGGCGGTGGCCGCGGCCCGGTCCGCCAGCGGGCGGGCGGCGGCCAGGTCGGCGGCCTCCGCGCCGGTGAGACCGGCCTCGGTGAGCGCGGCGGCGGCCTCGGCGGCGGGAACGGCGTTGAACCAGCGCAGGGCGAGGGCCGCGCGGCCGGCCTCGGTCAGCCGGCCGGTGAGGCGCAGCCGGGCGAGGCCGCCGTCCGGGTACACGTTGATCCGGACGTGGGTCGCCGGGCGGCCGACGTCGAGCCGCAGGCGGTGCCGGGTGTCGGGCTGGAGTCGGGTGCGGGGCAGGATCTCGAACCAGCCGTCGGGGTCGGTGGCCGGGTCCCCGCCGTCGGTGGCGTCGTAGCCGGTCAGGTCGGCCCAGCCGGGGGCGTTGGCGACGAAGTGGGTGGTATCCACCTCGGCGGCAAGGACCTCGCCGCCCCCGGCCAGGGCGATCTGCACCCAGTCGTTGGCCTTGTCGCGCCGACGCCGGGTCTCCCAGCCCTCGCCCATGACGGTGGCGCGGCCGGGAGCGTTCAGGTTGTGCGGGGAGGAGAAGTAGCGGTCGGACGCCGCCTCGGCCACGCCGCCGAACTCCTGGGCGGCCAGGTCGAAGGTGAGGCCGTCCAGCTCGCGCGGGTCGGGCAGCACCTCGCCGTGCACCCGCAGCCGGGCGACCCCACCGTCCGGGAAGATGTTGAGGCGTACGTGGGTGTAGCGGGTGCCGTCGGTTATCGCGAACTCGTGCGCGGTGTCGCCCCGGAGCGGGGTGCGCGGCAGCAGTTCGACCCACTCGGCGGCCGCGAGCTCCGCCGGCGACGGGTGCCCGGGAACGGCGGCGGCCTCGACCGAGGCGCTCTCCGGGTAGTTGCCGGTGAAGTGGGCGGTGTCCACGACGAGGCCGCGGATCACGCCGCCGACGCCGAGCCGGACGACCGCCCAGTCGTGGTCCTCGTCGGTGGGGTGCGGCTGCTCGGGGCCGGCGCCGCGGCGGCGCCTGGACTCCCAGCCGTCCATGATCTGGCCCTTGTGGCCGAAGGTGTGCGCGCGGAACTCCGCGGGCTTGGCGACCAGCAGGTTCTCCGCGTCCGCGAAGGTGTCCTCGTTGGTGGCGACGACGCCCGCGCCGAGCCGCCGGGAGGCCAGGTCGACCAGCTCGGTGAACGGAGCGCTCGGGGTGTTGACGGTGCTCACTGGGTCTCCTGGTGACGGGTGATCCGGCGGCCGAAGGGCTCGGCGGCGGTGTCGACCACCCGGCCGCGCAGCCAGGTGGTGCGGACGGCGCCGGCCAGCGTGCGGCCCGCGTAGGGGGTGACGGGATTGCGGTGGTGCAGCTCGGCGGCGTGCACCGCGAACGCGCCGTCCGGGTCGAAGGCCACCAGGTCGGCGTCGTGGCCGACGGCGATGGCGCCCTTGGTGCCGGTGAGGCCGACCAGGGCGGCCGGGCCGCTCGCCATCCAGCGGACCACGTCGGACAGCGTGTGGCCGCGGCGGCGGGCCTCGGTCCAGATCGCCGGCAGGCCGAGCTGGAGGGAGGCGATGCCGCCCCAGGCCGCCGCGAAGTCGCCGCTGCCGCCGAACTCGGGCAGCAGCTTGAGGTCCGGGGTGGACGGCGAGTGGTCGGAGACGATCGCGATGAACTCGCCGGCGGCCAGCGCGGCCCAGAGCGCGTCGCGGTTGGCCTCGTCGCGGATCGGCGGACAGCACTTGAACGCGGTGTCGCCGTCCGGCACCTCCTCGGCGGCCAGCGTGAGGTAGTGCGGGCAGGTCTCGGCGGTCACCCGGACGCCGTCCGCGCGGGCCTGCCGCAGCAGCGGCAGCACCGCGGCGGAGGAGACGTGCAGGATGTGCACCCGGGCGCCGGTCCGGCGGGCGGTGTCGAGCAGCCGGGCGACGGCCGCGGTCTCCGCGTCGGCGGGCCGGGAGGCGAGGAAGTCGCGGTAGTGGACGCCGGGTTGCTGCGGGGCGGCGGCGAGCACGGCCGGGTCCTCGGCGTGGATGATGGCCAGCGCGCCGATCCGGGCCTGCTCGGCCAGCGCGGCCTCCAGGTCGGCCTGCTCGACGTGCGGGAACTCGTCCACGCCGGACGGCGCCAGGAAGCTCTTGAAGCCGAACACGCCCGCGCGGTGCAGCGGTTCGAGGTCCGGCACGTTGCCGGGGACGGCCCCGCCCCAGAACCCGAGGTCGACCCAGGCCTGGCCCTCGGCGGTCTTCCGCTTGGCCTCCAGGCCGTCCACCGTGGTGGTGGGCGGGATGGAGTTCAGCGGCATGTCGATGATCGTGGTGACCCCGCCGGCGGCGGCGGCCCGGGTGGCGGTGGCGAACCCCTCCCACTCGGTCCGGCCGGGCTCGTTGACGTGCACGTGGGTGTCGACCAGACCGGGGAGCAGGGCGGTGTCGCCGAGGTCGGTGAGTCCGCCGTCGCCGGCCGTGAGCGCGCCGTGCCCGGCGATCCGCTCGATCGTGCCGTTGCGGATCAGCACGTCAGCGGGACGTTCGCCGTCCGGCAGCACGACCCGGCGGGAGCGGATCACCGCCGTCTCGCTGAAGGACGCCTCGCTGGGGGGCATGGGGGACCTCCGAAAACCTGGGTACGAGTGGGGTGTGCCGAAGGAATGCCCGGAGCCTAGGGCCGCCTTCAACAAAACGTCAATGTAGGAAGGTACGAGAGCCGGACGGCCCGCTCAGCCGCGCAGCAGCGCCCTCGCGAGGCGCTCCCCCGCGACCTCGGCCAGCTCCCCGGCCCGGGTCATGCTGTCCCCCGGCTGTTCCGCCAGGTCCGTGAGCGCGTAGGCCGCGGTGAAGCCGGCCGCCCGCCACTCGCGCTCCGACAGCTCCAGCCGTCCGGCCACGGCGGCCACCCGAACCCCCGCCCGGGTGGCCGCCGCGGCAACTCCGGCGGGCGCCTTGCCGTGGAGCGTCTGAGCGTCCAGGCAGCCCTCGCCGGTCACGACGAGGCGTGCCCCACGCACGGCCTCGTCGAAACCCAGCAGTTCGAGCATCAACTCGATGCCGGGTCGCATGGTGGCGCCGAGCAGGGCGAGGGCGGCGAAGCCCACCCCGCCCGCGGCCCCGGCGCCGGGGGCCTCCCGGACGTCGCGGCCGACCGCTTCGCCGACCACGTCGGCGAAGCGGGTCAGCCCCTCCTCCAGTACGACCAGGTCGTCGCCGTCGGCGCCCTTCTGCGGCCCGTAGACGGCGGTCGCGCCGCGCGGGCCGAGCAGCGGGTTGTCCACGTCGCAGGCCACCACGACCTCGACGCCGGTGAGCACGTCGGCCAGCGGTCCGAGGTCGAGCCGGGCCAGCTTGCGCAGTGCGGCGCCGCCCGGCGGCAGTTCGGCGCCGTCGGCGTCCCGCAGCCCGGCGCCGAGCGCCTGGACCATGCCCGCGCCGCCGTCGGTGCAGGCGCTGCCGCCCAGGCCGAGCACGATCCGCTTGGCCCCCAGGCTCACCGCCCGGCCGATCAGCTGGCCGACCCCGTAGGAGCCGGCCGCGAGCGGGGCGGTCCGGCCGCCGGGGAGCCTGGCGAGCCCGGAGGACTGCGCCAGCTCGACCACGGCGGTGTCGCCCCGGACGGCGAGCGCGGCGTCCACCGGCAGGCCGGTGGGGCCGGCCACCTTGGCCGGGATCCTGCTGAACCCGGCGGCCAGTGCGGCGGCCAGGGTGCCCTCGCCGCCGTCGGCGACGGGCAGTTCGCGGACCTCGACCCCGGGCGCGGCACGGCGGATGCCGGCGGCGATCCGGGCGGCGACCTCGGCGCCCTCCAGGGTGCCCTTGAACTTGTCGGGAGCTACGACCACATGGCCCTGGGTGGGGGTGGCGGGCATGGTGCGGGCCTCACTTCCGGACGGTTCTGGCGCTGGTTCGTCAAGCATGTGCCCCGGGAGGCCGGGACGCGGGATGCGGCCCCCTCCCCGCCGTTCCCCTCGTCCCGCTTCCGACGTACGAGGGGCTCCCCTCGGCGAGGGAGGGGGCCGGGCGGCGCGCGGGCACGACCGAAGTGCCCCCGACAGGGAGTGCGCGCCGCCGGTTTGGTCGATCGGCAGGAGGCGGATGAGCCCCGGCCCGCCTGCCGATCGGGTCTGGCCTCCTGGTGGCGCGGGCACGACCGGTGAGGTACACGCCACCAGGAGGAGTCTCAGAGGTACCGCGGGGGTACCGCCGGTCCCGCGAGCGTCACGCGAGCTCGCGGCCGGAGAGCCGCTCGACGCCGCGCAGCAGCGCCGAGTGGTCCAGCGAACCGTCGCCGTTGGCACGGGCGGAGGCGACCAGCTGGGCCACCACCGCACCGACCGGCAGCGCGGCACCCACGGCACGGGCGGCGTCGGTGACGATGCCCATGTCCTTGTGGTGCAGGTCGATCCGGAAGCCCGGCGCGAACTCGCGGTTCAGCATGTTCGCCTTCTTGCGGTTCAGCACCGTGGAGCCGGCCAGGCCGCCGCCGAGCACGTCCAGCGCGGCCGCGAGGTCGACGCCGGCGTTCTCCAGGAACACCACGGCCTCGGCCAGCACCTGGATGTTGACGGCGACGATCAGCTGGTTGGCGGCCTTGACGGTCTGGCCGGCGCCGGCCGGGCCGACGTGGACGACCGTGGTGCCCAGCACGTCGAACAGCGGCTTCGCCTCGGCGAAGTCCTCGGCCGCACCGCCGACCATGATCGACAGCACCGCCTCGACGGCCCCGGCCTCGCCGCCGGAGACCGGCGCGTCCAGGGTGCGGACGCCCTTCTCCTTGGCGGCGGCCTCGACCTTGATCGAGGTCTGCGGGGTGATGCTCGACATGTCGATGACGAGCGTGCCGGGCCGCACGTTCTCCAGCACCCCGCCCTCGCCCAGGACGGCCTGCTCGACGTGCGGGTCGGCCGGGACCATGGTGATGACGACCTCGGCGTCCTTCACCGCGTCCGCGATGCTGCTCGCACCGTGGCCGCCGACCGCGACCAGCGCGTCGATCTGCGGCTGGGTGAGGTTGTAGCCGGTGACGTGGTGGCCGGCCTTGACGAGGTTGGCGGCCATCGGGCTGCCCATGATGCCGAGGCCGATGAAGGCGATCTTGCGGCTCATCGCGTCGTTCCTTTTTCCGTGGTGGGGTGGGGTGCGGTGGCTGCCGGAGCGCGGTGCGCTAGCCGGCGCGGTGCTCGCGCGGGAGCCACTCGAAGCTGTCGGCGCTGACGCCGCCCGCCGGGCGGTACTCCAGGCCGATCCGGCCGGTGTAGCCGGCGGCGGTCAGCCGGGCGAAGAGGTCCTCGAAGTCCAGCCCGCCGGTGCCCGGCTCGTTGCGGCCGGGGTTGTCGGCGATCTGCACGTGGCCGAAGCGGTCGGCGTAGGTGTCGATCACGGCCGCCAGGTCCTCGCCGTTCATGGCCAGGTGGTAGAGGTCGCAGAGGAACTTGGCGTTGCCCAGGCCGGTCGCGGCGTTGACCTTGTCGACCACCTCGACCGCGGCGGCCGCGGAGACCAGCGGGTAGTCCGGGGACTCGGGCTTGTTCAGCGCTTCGATCAGCAGGACGGCGCCGATCTCGTGGGCGGCCCGCGCGGCGACGACGAGGTTCTCCAGCGCGAGCGCGTCCTGCTCGGCCGGGTCCACGCCCTCGATCCGGTTGCCGTAGAGCGCGTTGAGCGCCGTGGTGCCGAGCGAGGCGGCCAGCCCGGCGGCGACCGGCACGTTGGCCCGGAAGCGCTCCTTCTCGGCCGGGACCGAGACGGTGCCGCGGGCGCCCTTGCTGAGGTCGTCCAGGAAGTTGAGACCGGTCAGCCGCACGCCGGCGTCGCCGAAGGCCTTGCGGAGCGCGTCCAGCTCGGCCTCGGACGGGGCGTGCTCCTCGCCGAACGGCCACCACAGCTCGGCGGCGGTGAAGCCGGCGGCGGCGGCAGCGGCCGGGCGCTCCAGGAGCGGGAGCTCGCCGAACAGGATCGACAGGTTGACGGTGAAGCTGTGCGCGGAGGCGGCAGTCACGTCAATCACCTCTCATCTCTCTTCCGTCTATCCGCAACTTCCACGATCCGGAAGAGGGATTCTGCTTGGTGGAAGCATGTCCGCCGCGCCGAGCGAGTGTCAAGACCGTCGCAACAATTTGTTGAAGAGGCCGAAACCGGTCCCCCGCACCGGGCCCGCGCTGTTCGATCGACCAGCCGCCCCCCGGCGGCCGACCGCCCGATGACCGGCCGCGCTCCCGCTCGCTACAGTGAGCGGGTGCGATTGATGGTGGAGTTCACGACAGAACCGTTCGAACTGGACACGTTCCCGGAGCACGCCGTGGCGGCCCGGAAGGTGGTCGACGAAGCCGGCCTGGCCGTCGCGGTCGGCCCCTTCGGAACCGGCGCGGAGGGCGAGGCCGACCAGGTCCTGGCCGCCGTGACCAAGCTGCTCCGGGAGACCCTGGACGCCGGCGCGACCCGGATCTCGGTCCAGGTCAGCGTGCTGGGCGAGGAGGGCGGTACGCCGTGACCGAGCACGTGGACCACCCCCTCGCCGCCGCGATAAAGCCGCTGCTGGAGGCCGTCGGCGCGACGCCCGTGCCACTGGCGGAGGCGAAGGCCGAGGACGTCCTGCTGGAGTGGGAGGGCACCCCGGCCCTGGCCGTCCGGCTGCCCCACCTGAGCAGTGCGCTGGACCGGCTGCTGACCGAGATGGCCCGCCAGTTCGACGGCCGGCCGCTGGCCGAGCTGGACCGCTGGGAGAAGCAGCGCGTGGTCGCCCTGCTGGAGGAGCGGGGCGCCTTCACCGTCCGCCACGGGGTGGAGACGGTCGCCTCGGCGCTCGGCGTGAGCCGCTTCACCGTGTACAACTACCTCAACCGCCAGGACGGCACGAAGTCCGGCTGAGCGTGCGACGCCCCGGTCGGCCGCGTCGGCCGAGCGGGTGTGCCCCGCCGGCCCGGCCAGTCTTCATCAGCCCCCGGCGGGGCACACTTGTCTCATCGCACACGAAACGGCCCGGCAACCGGGGCCGGTTCAAAACGTAACCACCAACCGTTCAACAAAGTGTTGACGGCCCGGTTGGGTGGATCTAGCTTGTGCGGGTGGCACCACTCTTCAGGAGGTCCACCCGTGACCAACCACCCCCACGCCCTTGACGCCCTGGCGGCGGCCGACGCCGCCGAGCTGAGAGAGCTCCTGCTGGAGGTCTGCTCCAGCCCCACCTGGGCCGACGCCGTGGCATCGGCCCGGCCCTGGCCGGACCGCGCGGCCCTGCTCGACGCCAACGCGACGGCCATGGCCGCACTGACGGCCGCCGACCTGCACGACGCGATGGCCGGCCACGCCCGGATCGGCACGCCCAAGGCGGGTGACGCCACCTCCGAGCGCGAACAGGCCGGCATCCGGGGAGTGGACACCGCACTCCTCGACGAACTGCACCGGGCCAACACCGCCTACGAGGCCAAGTTCGGCCATGTGTTCCTGATCTGCGCCACCGGCCGCACCGCGG
This sequence comes from Kitasatospora sp. NPDC001603, assembly GCF_040298365.1. Classification (NCBI taxonomy): domain Bacteria; kingdom Bacillati; phylum Actinomycetota; class Actinomycetes; order Kitasatosporales; family Streptomycetaceae; genus Kitasatospora; species Kitasatospora sp. NPDC001603. The sequence goes on along the minus strand of NZ_JBEPAA010000066.1, from coordinate 8,922 downwards.
ACACCATGCTCGCCGCCCTGCGGGAGCGCTTCCCGAACGACGCCGCCACCGAGGCGGAGATCGTCCGGGGCGAGCTGCGCAAGATCAACGACATTCGGATCAACCGACTGCTCGACGAGAACTGACCTGTCGTCAGTTACTTTCGACGTATCCACGTATCGACGTATCGACGTACCGTCACATCTGCCATCAGTAAGGTCACTTCACCCATGACTGGCATCTCCACCCACGTGCTCGACACCAGCCTCGGCCGCCCGGCCGAGGGTGTCCCGGTCGAGCTCGCACTGCACACCGAGGGTGGCTGGAAGGTGCTCGGCACCTCCGCCACGGACTCCGACGGCCGGGCCAAGGACCTGCCGGCCGCGGAGGCGGGCTCGGTCGTCCGGCTGCTCTTCGACACCGCCGCGTACTACGCGCGCACCTCCGCGGAGCCGCCGTTCTTCCCCGAGGTCGCGATCGTCTTCACCGTCGCGCCCGCGCAGCACCACTACCACGTGCCGCTGCTGCTGAACCCGTTCGGATACTCGGTCTACCGCGGAAGCTAGACCGCTTGATTGATTGGGAGCCTGTCATGGCCCACGTGCTCGGTCAGAACCAGTACGGCAAGGCGGAGAACCGCATCGTCCGCGTCTACCGTGACAGCACCCGTCACGAGATCAAGGACCTGAACGTCTCGGTCGCCCTCTCCGGCGACCTCGACGACGTCCACCTCACCGGCTCCAACGCCAACTGCCTGCCCACCGACACCACCAAGAACACCGTCTTCGCCTTCGCGAAGGAGTACGGGATCGAGTCCGCGGAGCAGTTCGGCATCACGCTGGCGAAGCACTTCGTGGACAACAACGAGCCGATCCACCGGGCCCGGATCCGGATCGAGGAGTACACCTGGGACCGGATCAAGACCCCGGACAACTCCGCGCGCTTCATCGGCTCGGAGGAGGTCGGCCACTCGTTCGTCCGCAACGGCGGCGAGACCCGAACCTGCGAGGTCGTCTACGACGGTGAGACCGTCCAGGTGATCTCGGGCCTCAAGGACCTCGTGGTGATGAACTCCACCAACTCGGAGTTCTGGGGCTACATCAAGGACAAGTACACCACCCTCCAGGAGGCGTACGACCGGATCCTCGCCACCCAGGTGACGGCCCGCTGGAAGTACGGCTTCGACGGCCGGGACGAGGAGCCCCAGCCCAACTGGAACCGCTCCTACACCCATGTGCGGCGCCACCTCCTGGAGGCCTTCGCCGAGACCTACTCCTACTCGCTGCAGCAGACCCTGCACTCGATGGGCACCCGGGTCCTGAACAACCGCGCCGAGGTGGACGAGGTCCGCCTGGAGCTGCCCAACAAGCACCACTTCCTGGTCGACCTGGAGCCGTTCGGCCTCAAGAACGACAACGAGGTCTACTACGCCGCCGACCGGATGTACGGCCTGATCGAGGGCACCGTGCACCGCGAGGGCGTCGTCCCGGTGATCCCGGTCGCCTGACCGCTCCCCACCCATGGACCCCGTCCGGCACCACCGCACCCCCCGGCCTCCCAGGGCCGGCCGGCACCGGACGGTTCGCAGTACCCGCAACTCCTGCACCAGCAGTTTCTCCACCCCCCACCCACCGGAGATCGTGCCCGCCCCACGGCGGCCGGCCCGGGGTGCTGGAGAAGCGTCCCGAGGGATCCTTGCTCCGCCGTCCCGCCCTCGGGGGATCTCCAGCGCCGCGGGCGCGCCGAGAGCCAGGGCACAAGAGGGGCTCGACATGGCACTCCGTTCCACCCGCACCACAGACGGCGGTTCCACCCCGGAAAGACCACCCGGTCCGGACGGTGTGTCAACCCACCTCCCCGACACCCCTTCCGGGCCGGGAGTCCACCCCGTGGACGAGATGCTGCCGACGGTGAAGCTGGTCTCCACCGGTCTGCAGCACGTCGCCGCGATGTACGCGGGAGTCGTAGCTCCTCCACTCATCGTCGGCGCCGGCGTGGGGCTCTCCCCCACCGAACTCGCCCTGCTCATCTCGGCCAGCCTGTTCACCGCCGGACTGGCCACCCTCCTGCAGACCCTCGGCATCTGGAAGATCGGCGCGCGGCTCCCGTTCGTGAACGGCGTCTCGTTCGCGGGCGTCGCGCCCATGATCGCCATAGCCAAGGAGCACGGACCGAAGGACGCCCTCCCGGTGATCTTCGGAGCGGTGATCGTCGCGGGGCTCCTGTGCTTCCTCGCGGCGCCGTACTTCTGCAAGCTGATCAGGTTCTTCCCACCGGTCGTCCAGGGCACCGTGATCACCCTCATCGGGGTGTCCCTGCTGCCGGTGGCGGTGAACTGGGCGCGCGGCGGATCGCCGGGCGCCCCGGGATTCGGTTCCATGCGGGCCATCGGCCTCGCCGCGATCACCCTCCTCGCGGTGGTGCTCTGCAACCGGCTGCTGCGCGGCTTCTGGCAGCAGCTCTCGCTGCTCGTCGGGCTGGCGTTCGGCACCCTGCTCGCCTTCCCGCTGGGCCTGGCCGACTTCGGCGCGGTCCAGGACGCGAAGGTCTTCGCGCTCCCCTCCCCGTTCCACTTCGGCGCCCCCGTGTTCGACGCGGCCGCGATCGTCTCGCTCTGCATCGTCATGGTGGTCTCGATGACCGAGTCGACCGCCGACATGCTGGCGCTCGGCAAGATCGTCGACCGTCAGGCCGACGAGGCCACCCTCGCCGCCGGCCTGCGGGCGGACGGCCTGGCCACCGCGCTGAGCCCGGTCTTCAACGGCTTCGCCGCCAGTGCCTTCGCCCAGAACATCGGGCTGGTGGCGCTGACGAAGATCCGCAGCCGCTTCGTGGTCGCGGCCGGCGGCGGGATCCTGATCCTGCTCGGGCTCTTCCCGGTGCTCGGGTCGGTCGTCTCGCTGGTGCCGCAGCCCGTCCTGGGCGGCGCCGGGATCGTGCTCTTCGGCACGGTCGCGGCGAGCGGCATCCGCACCCTCGCGGAGGCCGGCATGGAGTCCAGCTCGAACACCATCCTGGTGTCGGTCGCGCTCGGGGTCGGGATCATACCGATCGCGGTACCGACCTTCTACGACGCTTTCCCGGAGGCCGTCCGCACCCTGCTGCACTCCGGGATATCGGCCGGCAGCGTGATGGCCGTCCTGCTCAACCTGCTCTTCCACCACGTCGGGGTCGCCCGCCGGTCGCCGGCCGACGGGAACCCCGCCACGACGGTGCCGACGGCGACACCGTCCTGACCGGTTGACGGGGGGCGCGTGCCGCTCATCGCGCGCTCCTCGTCAACCCTCCCCCATAGGAGTAACACCATGGCAGTCCAGCCCCCACCCGCCGACCAGCGGATCGTGATCGAGAACGTCGCGATCGCGACGGTCGACGCCAACGACACCGAGTACGCCCGCGGCCACGTGGTCGTCCTCGGCAACAGGATCGAGTCGGTCGGCGACGGCCCCACCCCGCAGTGGCTGGACAACGTGGTACGCCGGATCAACGGCGAGGGCCACCTCGTCACCCCCGGCCTGGTCAACACCCACCACCACTTCTACCAGTGGATCACCCGCGGGCTCGCCCAGGACAACATCCTCTTCGACTGGCTGGTCGCCCTCTACCCGACCTGGGCCCGGATCGACGACAAGCTCGTGCACGCCGCCGCCCAGGGCTCGGCCGCCGCACTGCTCAAGTCCGGCTGCACCACCGCCGCCGACCACCACTACGTCTTCCCGAAGGACGGCGGCGACATCCTCGGCGCCGAGATCGAGGCCGTCCAGGAGCTCGGCATGCGCTTCACCGCGCTGCGCGGCTCCATGGACCGCAGCAAGAAGGACGGCGGCCTGCCGCCGGACCACGCGGTCGAGAACACCGAGGAGATCCTGATCGCCTCCGAGGCGGCCGTGGACAAGTACCACGACGCCTCCTCCGACGCGATGCTGCAGATCGCCATCGCGCCCTGCTCGCCCTTCTCGGTCTCCACCGAGCTGATGCGCGAGGCCGCCCTGCTGGCCCGCCGCAAGGGCGTCCGGCTGCACACCCACGGCTCCGAGACCGCCGAGGAGGAGGCGTTCTGCAAGGAGCTGTTCGGGATGGGCCCGACCGACTACTTCGAGTCGGTGGGCTGGCTCGGCGAGGACGTCTGGATGGCGCACTGCGTCCACATGAACGACTCGGACATCGCCAAGTTCGCCGAGACCGGCACCGGTGTCGCGCACTGCCCGTCCTCCAACGCCCGCCTCGCCGCCGGCATCGCCCGCGTCCCCGACATGCTGAAGGCCGGCGTCCCGGTCGGCCTCGGGGTGGACGGCACCGCCTCCAACGAGTCCGGCGAGCTGGGCACCGAGCTGCGCAACGCGCTGCTGATCAACCGCCTGCACGGCTACCCGACCGCGCTCACCGGCCGCCAGGCGCTGCGCCTCGGCACCATGGGCGGCGCCCGGGTGCTCGGCCGGCAGAACGAGATCGGCTCGATCGAGGCCGGCAAGCTGGCCGACCTCGCGCTGTGGAAGATCGACGGCATCATGCACTCCTCGATCGCCGACCCGGTCGCCGCGCTCACCCTCGGCGCCCTGCCGCCGCTGGCCGCCCTCTTCGTCAACGGCAACGCCGTCGTGGAGAAGGGGCAGCTGACCACGGTGAACGAGGACCGGATCGCGCAGGCCTGCGCCCGCGCCGCCAAGGAGCTCGCCGCCCGCCCCGTGTAACCCCCTGAACTCCGGGCCGCCCAGGGACGGTGCGTCACCCGGACTCCGTGCGCCACCGCTCAGGACGGCGCACGGACCCCAGCCCCGGACCCACGGCGAGGGTCCGGGGCTGTGGCGTGCCCGGGCGGAGGCGGCCCCTCCGCGTCGGCGGGCCGGCCCGATCGGGGTCCGGACACGACGGAGGGCCTGCGCCGGTCGGCGCAGGCCCTCCGGGCGTGGTGGGGTGTCAGGCCGTGCGGCCCAGGGTGGCGAGGTAGCGGCGCCAGCCGCCGTAGCGGGTGATCTCGCGGTGGACGCCGCGCTCGGCCTCGCCGCGGGCGAGCACCATGGAGAGGCAGGGCGAGCCGTCGGCCAGCGTGATGACGCCGAGTTCGAGCTCACGGGGCTCGCCGGGGAGGATCACGTCACGCAGGTGTTCGAGGGTGATGTCGTACAGCTCGCCCTCGATGGCGGTGTCGACGGACGGGTCGGCGAGCAGTCCGGGGCAGACGTCCCGGATGGAGAAGAAGCGGTAGCCCGGCGCGGTCCGGACCGGGCCGACCAGCGCGTCGGCCACCGAGGGGTGGAAGGGGCCGCCGACCATGGCCTGGCCGTTGAAGAAGATGCGTGCCACGGGGATCGATGCCTCCGGAAACGGCCGTTCCGCACGGCGACGATGAGGACAGCTGGATTCGTCGCCGTACGGAACGGAGCAATGGGGCGCGGCGACTGCTACAAGCCGGCAGGCGGCAGCGGGCGCACGCGCGGATAGATTGGGCTCAGCCCAGCAGGGGCAGCGCGGGCAGGGTCAGGAAGTCCGCGAACTCCTCGGCCAGGGCGACCTGTTCGAAGAGCTTGGCGGCCTCGCGCCAGCGCCCACCGGCGTAGGCCTCGTCGCCCAGCTCGGCCCGGAGCGCGGCGAGCTCCTCGGCCACCAGACGGCGCACCAGGTCGGCGGTGGCCTTCTCGCCCGTGTCGGAGAGCACCACGCCGTTGTGGATCCACTGCCAGATCTGCGAGCGGGAGATCTCGGCGGTGGCGGCGTCCTCCATCATGTTGAAGATGGCGACGGCACCGAGGCCGCGCAGCCACGCCTCGATGTAGCGGACCCCGACCTGGACGGCGTTGTGCAGGCCGGCGTGGGTGCAGTGGCCGCCGGCGCCGGCGATGTCGAGCAGCTGGGCGGCCGTGACGGGCTCGGCCGGGCCCGGGTCGTCCTTCTGGTTCGGGCGCTCGCCGAGGACGGCGTCGAAGCAGGCACGGGCGACCGGGACGAGGTCCGGGTGGGCGACCCAGGAGCCGTCGAAGCCGTGGCCGGCCTCGCGGTCCTTGTCGGCCCTGACCTTCTCCAGCGCGGCCGCGTTGACCTCGGGGTCGCGGCGGCTGGGGATGAAGGCGGCCATCCCGCCGATCGCGTGCGCGCCGCGCCGGTGGCAGGTCTGCACCAGCAGCCGGGTGTAGGCGGCCATGAACGGGGAGGCCATGGTGACGGAGTTGCGGTCCGGCAGGATGTAGTGCTCGCCGGCGTCGCGGAAGTTCTTGACGATCGAGAACAGGTAGTCCCAGCGACCGGCGTTGAGCCCGGCGGCGTGGTCCCGCAGCTCGTAGAGGATCTCCTCCATCTCGAACGCCGCGGTGATGGTCTCGATCAGCACGGTGGCCCGGACGGTGCCGTGCGGGATGCCGAGCGCCGCCTGGGCGTGGGTGAAGACGTCGTTCCAGAGCCGGGCCTCCAGGTGGCTCTCCGTCTTCGGGAGGTAGAAGTAGGGGCCGGAGTTCGGGTCCTCCGCGCCGCGCGCGAGCAGCCGCGCCGCGTTGTGGAAGAAGTAGAGGCCGAAGTCGAGGAAGGCCCCGGCGACCGGCCGGCCGTCGACCAGCAGGTGGTTCTCGTCCAGGTGCCAGCCGCGCGGGCGGACCACGACGGTGGCCAGCTCGGCGGCCGGCCTGAGGGTGTAGGCCTTGCCGGCCGAGGAGGTGAAGTCGATCCGGCCCTCGAAGGCGTCGATCAGGTTGATCTGGCCGCCGACCACGTTCTCCCAGGTCGGCGAGGTGGCGTCCTCGAAGTCCGCCAGCCAGACCCGGGCGCCGGAGTTGAGGGCGTTGATGACCATCTTGCGGTCGGTGGGGCCGGTGATCTCGACCCGGCGGTCCTGGAGGGCGCGGGGGGCCTCGGCCACCGTCCAGTCGCCCGCCCGCACGGCGGCCGTCTCGGGGAGGAAGTCCAGGGTGCCGGCCTCGGCGATCTCGGCACGGCGGGTCCTGCGGCGCACCAGGAGCTCCTGCCGGCGGTCCTCGAACGCGCGGTGGAGGCCGACGACGAAGGCGACCGCCTCCGGAGTGAGCACCTCCTCGGCCCGGTGGACTCGCGGACCGGCGACAGTGACGACCGGAGCGGCGGGGGAGGCGCCGGCGGGTCCCTGATCTGTAGCCATGAGCAGGACACTCCTAAGACGGTTGAGCATGGCGAAGGCAGTTCCGGTGGGAACGTCCTTGATCTGAACCGAGGGGAAACCCCACCTGTCGGAGGGTTCGATTCTGTAAGGTGGAGACTAGTTTCCGCGATACAGAATTTCAACGGTTTGTTGAGGTGATCGCTGGGACTCTACTCCTCCCCCGACAGCGAAGGGAACGCCGGTGGTTGCGACCCCCGACACAGCATCGACGACGGGTCCGGACCGCGCGAGCGGCGGCGTGCAGTCCGTCGAGCGCGCCTTCCTGCTGCTGGAGGCGCTGGCCGACTCCGGCGGCGTGGCGACGCTCAGTGAGCTCTCCACCTCCTCCGGGCTGCCGATGCCCACCATCCACCGCCTGGTTCGTACCCTCGTGCAGCAGGGCTATGTCCGCCAGGACACCGCGCGCCGCTACACCCTGGGCCCCCGGCTGATCCGGCTCGGTGAGACGGCCGGGCGACTGCTCGGCAGCTGGGCCCGCCCCTACCTGGCCGAACTGATGGAGGCCACCGGCGAGACGGCCAACCTGGCCGTGCTGGAGGGCGGCGAGGTGGTGTACGTCGGACAGGTGCAGTCGCGGCGCTCGATGCGGATGTTCACCGAGGTCGGCCGCCGGGTGCAGCCGCACTGCACGGGAGTCGGCAAGGCGCTGCTGGCCCAGTTGCCCGAGGAGGAGGCGCGGGCCGTGCTCGGCCCGAACCCGCTGCCGGCGCACACCTCCTACACCGTGACCGACCCGCAGGAGCTGCTGGTCCAGTTGGCGCAGGCGCGTGAGCGCGGCTACGTGGTGGACGACCAGGAGCAGGAGATCGGGGTGCGCTGCATCGCGCTCGCGGTACCCGGCGCGCCGACGCCGACGGCGCTCTCCGTCTCCGGCCCGGAGGCCCGGATCCGGGCGCTGGAGGAGCAGGCCGGCGCGGCCTCGCTCGTCCCCGTGATGCACCAGATCGCGGCCCGGCTGGGGCAGGTCCTCGCCCCCTGACCCGCCGTCACCGGAGTTCGTCCGTACGGGTCGTCGGACCACCCGGCTCCCCCAACGGGGGTTCCCCCGTTCGAGCGGCCCGGGGGCGGGGCGTCCCGGCGGCGGCGGGCGGGTCGGTCACGCTGGTGCGGACGCGGCCCGCGACGGTGCCGGCCGCCGGAACGCAGAGGGCAGGGTGAGCGACGATGTCGCACAGAAGTTCCGTTCGCAGTTTCCTCGGCAGGGCACTGACGGTGGGGTGCGCGGTGACGGCGCTGGCCGCCGGGCCCGCGTGGGCCACCTGCCCGGTGGCCGAGCCGGACCCGGCGGCCGGCGCCGGGGCCACGGCGCCGGCCAAGGTGCCCGCCGCGGCACCGGCCCCGTCCGACTCCGACCTCCAGGTGGTCCGGATCGACCCGGACGCCGCCGCGCCCGGCGGCACCACCACGGTGCACGCCTTCATCGGCAATCTCGGCCCGGACCGGACGGCCTCGCCGTTCACCGTGGTGATCACCCTGCCGGAGGGTGTGACCCCCGAGGGCCCGTTCTTCCCGGAGGACTGCTCCGTGTTCCAGAACGGCCACCGGGTGCGCTGTGTCTTCCCGGCCGGGCTGCCGAAGTTCCGGAGCGCCACGGCGCTGATCCCGGTACGGCTGGCGGCCGACCTCCCGGCACCCGGCACTCTGACCGGAGGCTGGGTCGCGGTGCGCAGCGACGACGACCGGAACGAGGCGAACAACAAGCAGCCGTTCGAGATCCCGGTGGTGCAGACCGCCCGGAGCTGAACCGGGCCGGCCCGGGCCGTACCGTGCTGGGCCGTCCTGGCCCAGCACTGCTCCCGGGACAGCTCAGTCCCGACGCA
>NZ_JBEPAA010000065.1:0-44457 GCF_040298365.1 Kitasatospora sp. NPDC001603 | reverse complement strand
GCGGCGGAGTTGGCCGGGATCGTCCCGCGGGCGGGTCGTGTCCCGATGATCTCGACGGTGACGGGCGAGTGGTTGTCCGGTACGGAGGTGGACGCCGCCTACTGGTTCGCGAACCTGCGGCGGATGGTCCGCTTCGAGGAGGCCGTTCGCACGCTGCTGGGTGGCGGTTACGGCTCGTTCGTCGAGGTGTCGACCCATCCGGTGCTGACGGCGGCGGTGGCGGAGACGGCCGAGGACGCCGGTGTCGCCGACGTCCTGACGGTGGGCACGCTGGAGCGTGACAACGCGGGCGCCTCCCGCCTGCTCACGGCGTTCGCGCAGGCCTACGTCGGCGGCCTGTCGGTCGACTGGAAGGTCGTGCTGCCCGCCGCCGAGGTGGTGGAGCTGCCGACCTACGCCTTCCAGCACCAGCACTACTGGCTCCAGTCCGCCGCGACGGCGTCCCCCGTCGGTGGCGACGGTGCGAGCACGGCGGCGGAAGCGCAGTTCTGGGCCGCCGTCGAGGGCGGCGACCTGGCCCGGCTCGCGGACACCCTGGCGATCGAGGACCAGCGGCAGCTCAGCACCGTGCTGCCCGCGCTGGCGTCCTGGCGCCGCCGGGAGCAGGACCGCTCGGTCACGGAGAACTGGCGCTACCGCGTCAGCTGGGCGCCGGTCGCCGACCCCGCTCCCGCCCGGCTGTCCGGGTCGTGGCTGGTGGTGCTCCCCGCCGGGGAGACCGACGGCGGGGTGGCCCGGGGCTGCACGGCGGCGCTGACCGCCCGCGGCGCCGAGCCCGTCGTCCTGGAGGTCACGGCCGAGACCGACCGGAAGCAGCTGGCCGAGCGGATCCGCGCGGTGCGGCCGGAGTCCGGCTTCGCCGGGGTGCTGTCGCTGCTGGGCCTGGACGAGACGCCCGTGCCGGAGCACCCGGTGGTGCCCCGGGGCCTCGCCGCGACGCTGAGCCTGGTGCAGGCGCTGGGCTCCGCCGAGGTGGACGCGCCGCTCTGGGTGGTCACGTCCGGCGCGGTGGCCGGTGGGCCGGGCACCGGACCGGCGAGCCCGGTGCAGACGCAGGTGTGGGGTCTGGGGCGGGTCGTCGCCCTGGAACACCCGGACCGCTGGGGCGGGTCGATCGACCTCCCCGGGACGGTCGACGAGCAGGCCGCGGGACGGCTGGCCGCGGTGCTGGCCGGCTGCGGCGAGGACCAGGTCGCGATCCGTCCGGCCGGGATCCTGGCCCGGCGGCTGACCCGCGCCCCGCACCCCCGCCCGGCGGAGCGGCCGTGGACGCCGACCGGGACCGTCCTGGTCACCGGAGGCACGGGCGCGATCGGCGGGCACGTGGCCCGCTGGCTGGCCGGTCGGGGCGCGCAGCGGCTCGTGCTGACCAGCCGGTCCGGCGCCGGCGCCGCCGGGGTCGCCGCACAGGCGGCCGAACTGGCCGCCCGGGGCAGCCGGGTGGACGTCGTCGCGTGCGACGTGAGCGACCGGTCCGGGCTGGCCGGGCTGCTCGACCGGATCGCCGCGACCGGCCCCGCGCTGTCCGCGGTGATGCACACCGCGGGCCTCGGACAGGCCACCACGGTCGAGGACACCGACCTGGCCGAGACGGCCGCCGTGCTGGCCGCCAAGGCGGGGGGAGCCGTGCACCTGGACGAGCTGACCAGGGGCCTGGACCTGGACGCGTTCGTGCTCTTCTCGTCGATCTCGGCGACCTGGGGCAGCAGCGTCCAGCCCGCCTACGCCGCGGCCAACACCTTCCTGGACGGCCTGGCCGAGCACCGCCGGGCGCAGGGTCTGCCCGCCACCTCGGTGGCCTGGGGGCCGTGGGGCGGCGGCGGGATGACCGACGCCGACACCGGCGCCTGGATGGCCCGGGGCGGCCTGATGGTCATGGACCAGGACCACGCCGTCCAGGCGCTGGCCCAGATCCTGGACGGCCGCGAGGGCTCCGTCACGATCGCCGACGTGGACTGGGCGCGGTTCGCCCCGCCGTTCACGCTGCGCCGGCGCAGCCCGCTGATCGAGGGGCTGCCCGAGGTCGTCGCGGCGCTGGCCGGGACGGGGGCCGGCGCGGCCGACCCGGACGCGGGCGCGTCCCTGCGGGAGCAACTGGCGGGCCTGACCCGGGCCGAGCAGAACCGGACGCTGGTCAAGCTGGTCCAGGCGCAGGCGGCCGCGGTGCTCGACTACGCGTCCCCCGAGGCCGTCGAGGCCACCCGGGCCTTCAGCGACCTGGGCTTCGACTCGCTGACCTCGGTGGAGCTGCGCAACCGGCTCGGCGCCGCCACCGGCCTGCAGCTGCCGGCCACGCTGCTGTTCGACTGCCCCACCCCGGCGGCGGTGGCCGAGTACCTCTGGAACGAGGAGTTCCGGGACGGGTCCGGTCCGGTGTCCCTGGTGGAGGAGGTCGACCGGCTCGGGTCGGTGCTGACCGGGGCGGCGCCGGACGAGAAGACGCATCAATTGATCACCGATCGCCTGCAGGAGCTCCTTTCCCAGTGGATGGAGGTTGGTGCTCCCACGGAAACCCAGGCGGTCGCGGAGAAGATCGGGTCCGCGACGGACGACGAGATATTCGAGTTCATCCACAAGGAACTCGGCAGGTAAGTGGTTGTCCGTGTGCGCGGATGGCAGGCATGCGTTTCACAGACTGGAATGGTGAGATCCGATGGCGAACGAAGAGACTCTCCGCGACTACCTCAAATGGGTGACGACCGACCTCTACAACACGCGTCAGCGACTGCGTGAGGTGGAGGAACGCAGCCACGAACCGATAGCGATCGTCGGAATCGGCTGCCGGTACCCCGGTGGAATCCAGGCTCCGGAGGACTTCTGGAATCTGCTCTCCACCGGCCGGGACGGGGTCGCCGGAATTCCGACCGACCGCGGCTGGAACATCGAGGAGCTCTACGCGGAGGACCCGGACGGCATATCGCAGGTGCGCGAGGCCGGGTTCATCGCGGACGCCAGCGGATTCGACGCGGGGTTCTTCGGTGTCAGCCCGCGGGAAGCGGTGGCGATGGACCCGCAGCAGCGCGTGCTGCTGGAGGTCTGCTGGGAGGCGCTGGAGCGGGCGGGCATCGACCCGACCTCGCTGCGCGGCTCGCTGACCGGTGTGTTCGCCGGCGCCGCGCTGTCCGGCTACGGCTTCGGCACGGACGAGGACCTGGACGTCCACCTGATGACCGGGACGTCGACCAGCGTCATCTCCGGCCGGGTGTCGTACTCGCTGGGCCTGGAGGGCCCGGCGGTGACGGTGGACACCGCCTGCTCGTCGTCCCTGGTGGCGCTGCACCTGGCCGCCCAGGCGGTGCGCTCGGGCGAGTGCACGCTGGCCCTGGCCGGCGGCGTCACGGTGACCGCCATCCCGATCATGTTCACCCAGTTCTCCAAGCAGCTCGGGCTGGCCCACGACGGCCGCTGCAAGGCGTTCTCGGCGGAGGCCGACGGCATGGGCATCGCCGAGGGCGCGGGCATGGTCGTCCTGGAGAAGCTGTCCGACGCCCGGCGCAACGGGCACCCGGTGCTCGCGGTGATCCGGGGTTCGGCGATCAACCAGGACGGCGCGTCCAACGGCCTGGCCGCGCCGAACGGCCCCTCGCAGCAGCGGGTGATCCGCGCCGCGCTGGCCAACTCCCGGCTCTCGGCCGCCGACGTGGACGTGGTCGAGGCGCACGGCACGGGCACCACGCTGGGCGACCCGATCGAGGCCCAGGCGGTGATCGCCACCTACGGCCAGGGCCGCCCGGAGGACCGTCCGGTCTTCCTCGGCTCGGTGAAGTCCAACATCGGGCACACCCAGGCCGCGGCCGGCGTCGCGGGCGTCATCAAGATGGTGCTGGCGCTGCAGAACCAGCGCATGCCGCAGACCCTGCACGCGCAGGAGCCGTCGCCGCACATCGACTGGTCGGCGGCCGACGTCCGGCTGCTGAACGAGGCCGAGTCCTGGCCCGCCGGTGAGCGGGTGCGCCGCGGTGGCGTCTCCTCGTTCGGTGTCAGCGGCACCAACGCGCACGTCATCATCGAGGAGGCCCCGGCCGAGGAGGCCGAGCCGGCGGAGGCCGTCGACGCCGGCGCCCCGGCCGAACCCGGCGCCCCGGAGGGCGGGGCGCCGGTCGTCGCGGAGGTCGTGGCACCGCTGGTGTCGGGCGCCGAGGCGTGGCTGGTGTCGGGCCGCTCGGCGGACGGGCTGGTCGCCCAGGCGGACCGGCTGCGCGACTGGATCGCCGCGCGGCCGGCCCTGGAGCCGGCCGCGGTGGCGCGGTCACTGGTGACCACGCGTGCGGCCTTCGAGCACCGGGCCGTGGTGCTGGGCACCGACCGGGCCGCACTCATGGGCGGCCTGGGCCAGTTGGCCGGCGGTCAGCAGACCGCCTCGGTCGTCGCGGGGGTGGCGCACGCGAGCGCGCGGGCGGTCTTCGTCTTCCCGGGCCAGGGCTCGCAGTGGCTCGGCATGGCCACCGAACTGGCGGCCGGCAGCCCGGTGTTCGCCGCGCGGCTGGCCGAGTGCGCGGCGGCGCTGGCGCCGTACGTGGACTGGTCGCTCGCCGACGTGCTGGCCGGCGCCGAGGGCGCGCCCGCGCTGGAGGCGGCCGACGTCGTGCAGCCCGTGCTGTGGGCGGTCATGGTCTCGCTGGCGGCGGTCTGGGAGGCCGCCGGGGTGACCCCCGAAGCGGTGGTGGGCCACTCGCAGGGCGAGATCGCCGCGGCCACCGTCGCGGGCATGCTGAGCCTGGAGGACGCGGCCAAGGTCGTCGCGCTGCGGTCCCGGGCGCTGCGGGCGATCACCGGCATCGGCGGGATGCTGTCGGTGACCGAGCCGGCCGCCCGGGTGGAGGAGCGGCTCGGACGCTGGGCGGGCCGGCTCTCGCTGGCCTGCGTCAACGGCCCCTCGGCGGTGGTGGTCTCCGGCGAGGCGGCCGCCCTGCGGGAGCTCCAGGAGGAGCTGAAGGCCGACGGCGTGCGCGAGCGGATGGTCGCCGTCGACTACGCCTCGCACTGCGCGCAGGTGGAGCGGCTGGAGGAGGAGATCACCTCCCTGCTGGCCGGGGTGACGCCGCGCGCCGGGCGGATCCCGATGATCTCGGCGGTCACCGGCGAGATGCTGACCGGCGAGGAGCTGGGCGCCGGGTACTGGTACGCGAGCCTGCGGGCCACCGTCCGCTTCGAGCGGGCGGTGCGGACCCTGGCCGGCCTCGGCCACCAGGTGTTCATCGAGGTCTCCCCGCACCCGGTGCTGATCGCGCCGATCACCGACACCCTGGAGGAGGCCGCCGTCGACGCCGGCCCGGCCGTCCAGGCCGGGCGGGTCTGCGGCACCCTGCGCCGGGACGACGGCGGGGCGCTGCGCCTGCTCACCTCGCTCGCCGAGGCCTTCGTGGCCGGGGTGCCCGTCGACTGGGCGCGGGTGCTGCCCGCCGCCGACCAGGTGGAACTGCCCACCTACGCCTTCCGCCACGAGCGGTACTGGCCGAAGGGCATGCTCGCGCTGCCCGGCGCGGCCCGGGCCGGGAGCGGCGACCCGGCCTCGCTGGGCCTGGGCACCGTCACGCACCCGCTGCTGCGCGCCGTGGTCGAACTCGCCGGCGACGCCGAACTGGTGTGCACCGGACGGCTGTCGCTGCGCACGCACGCCTGGCTCGCCGACCACGCGGTCGGCGGCGTGGTGCTGCTGCCCGGCACCGGCTTCGTCGAGATGGTGGTGAGCGCCGGCCACCAGGTGGGCTGCTCGCTGCTGGAGGAGCTGACCCTGCAGTCGCCCCTGGTGCTGCCCGCGGACGGCGCCGGCGTCCAGGTCCAGGTGGTGGTGGCCGCGGCCGACGCCGAGGGCCGGCGCCAGGTGGACGTGTTCTCCCGCCCCGACCGCCCCGAGGAGGAGCAGGTCTGGGTGAAGCACGCCGCCGCGGTGATCGCCCCCGCCCCGGCCGCCGCCGAACCGGAGGAGGACCTCACGGTCTGGCCGCCGCGCGGGGCCGAGGCGCTCGACATCAGCGACCTGTACACCGTGCACCTGGCCGACATCTACGGACCGGCGTTCCAGGGCCTGCAGGCCGTCTGGCGCCGCGGCGAGGACATCTTCGCCGAGGTGGCCCTGCCGGAGGAGGCCGGGGACCCGGCCTCGTACGGGCTGCACCCGGTCCTGCTGGACGCGGCGCTGCTCGCGGGCGTGGTGGCCGAGGCGGCCGAGGCACAGGAGTCCGGCGACGCCCAGCAGGGCCAGATCCGGATGCCGTTCGCCTGGACGGGCGTCGCGCTGCACGCCGCCGGGGCGCCGGTCCTGCGGGCCCGGCTGCGCCGGGACGCCCAGGGCAGCCTGACGCTGACCGCGGCCGACGCCACGGGCCGGCCGGTGGTGACGGTGGACTCGCTGATCACCCGCCCGGTCTCGCCGGAGCAGCTGCAGAGCGCCGACGACTGGATCCGCGACGCGCTGTTCACCGTGGAGTGGGCGCCGCTGCCGCAGGGCGCGGTGCAGGAGGGGCCGTGGGCGCTGGTCGGCGCCGACCACTTCGCCGTGGCCGAGCAGCTGGCCGCCGCCGGGATCCCGGTGCACGGCTACCCCGGCATCGCCGAACTGGCCGCCGCCACCGCCGAGGGGGAGGTCTCGCCCCGCGCGGTGATCGCCTGCGTGAGCGGCGAGGGCGTCGACGGGACGGCCGTGGCCGCCCGTCAGGTCGCCGGCGAGGCCCTGGAGCTGGCGCAGGACTGGCTGGCCGCGGCCGAGCTGGAGCCCGCGCAGCTGGTGGTCGTCACCCGTGGCGGCGTGGCCGTGCAGGCCGGCGACGCGGTGGCGGACCCGGCCGTGGGCGCGGTCTGGGGCCTGCTGCGCTCGGCCCAGCTGGAGAACCCCGGCCGCTTCGTCCTCGCCGACCTCCCCGCGGACGGCGGTGACGGCGAGGTGGCCGCGCTGCCGGCCGTGCTGGGCAGCGGAGAGCCCGAGGTGGCCGTCCGCGAACGGAAGGGCTACGGCCGGCGCCTGACCCGCCCGGCGGGCGACCTGGTGGTCCCCGACCGGACGGCGGCGGAGCGGCCGGCCGACCAGGAGCCGCGGACGGTGCTCGTCACCGGTGGCACCGGAACGCTCGGCGGTGTGGTCGCCAAGCACATGGTGGCCACCGGGCGGGCCGGCGGTGCCGTGCTGCTCAGCCGCTCCGGCCCGGGCGCCGCCGGGGTGGCCGCGCTGGCCGCCGAGGTGGCCGAGCTGGGCGGCTGGGTCCGGGTGGTCGCGTGCGACGTGGCCGACCGGGACGCGCTGGCCGGGGTGCTGGACTCGCTGCCGGCCGACTGCCCGCTGGGCTCCGTGTTCCACGCCGCGGGCATCATCGACGACGGCATGGTCGACTCGCTGAGCGCCGAGCGCGTGTCGGCGGTCATGCGTCCCAAGGTGGACGCGGCCTGGCACCTGCACGAGCTGACCCAGGGCCTGGACCTCGACCACTTCGTGCTGTTCTCCTCGGTCGCCGCCGCGTTCGGTGGTGCGGGCCAGGCCAACTACGCGGCGGCCAACGCCTTCCTGGACGCGCTGGCGGCCGCCCGGCGGGCCGCCGGACTGGCGGGCACCGCGCTCGCCTGGGGCCCGTGGATGCCCGAGGCCGGCATCGGCCGCGGCCTGGACGAGGTGATGCTCCGCCGGATGACCGGTTCGGGCCTCGCCGCGCTGAACGAGCAGGAGGGCCTGGTCCTGCTGGACCTCGCCCTGGAGCGGGCCGAGTCCGTCCTGGTCCCGGCCCGGCTGGACAAGGCCGGCCTGCGGGCGCAGGCGGCCGCCACCGGCATCCCGCCGCTCTGGCAGGTGCTCGCGGACGACTTCATCCCGCGCCGGGCGGCCGTCACCTCGGCCGCCGGGGCGACCGGCGCCGGCGCCGCGGACGTGCTGCGCCAGCAACTGGCCGGGCTGCCGGGCACCGAACGCGACCGGGTGCTGCTGGACCTGGTGCGCACCCACGCCGCGGCGGTGCTCGGACACGCCTCGGGCGACGCGATCGAGGCCGGCCGTCCGTTCACCGACCTGGGCTTCGACTCGCTGATCGCGGTCGAGTTCCGCAACCGGATGAACCCGGCGACCGGGCTGCGGCTGCCCGCCACCCTGGTCTTCGACTACCCCAACCCGGTCGCGCTCGCCGCGCTGCTGCGCGAACAGCTCGCCGGCGACCTGTCCGACGACGTGGACCTCGGCGGTCCCGCGGCGACGGCGGCGCTCGCCATGGACGAGCCGGTCGCGATCGTCGGCATGGCCTGCCGCTTCCCGGGCGGCGCGACCAGTCCGGAGGAGCTGTGGCAGATGCTGGCCACCGGCACGGACGGGCTGTCGACCTTCCCGACCGACCGCGGCTGGGACCTCGACTCCCTCTACAACCCGGACGTGGACAACGTCGGGACCTCGTACACGCAGGTCGGCGGGTTCGTCCAGGAGGCCAGCGGCTTCGACGCCGGCTTCTTCGGGATCAGCCCCCGCGAGGCGCTGGCGATGGACCCGCAGCAGCGGCTGCTGCTGGAGACCTCGTGGGAGGCGCTGGAGCGGTCCGGCATCGACCCCGCGACGCTGCGCGGCAGCCAGACCGGCGCGTTCGTCGGCGGCTACGGCTCCTCGTACCTGGCCGTCACGATGGCCGACGAGGAGGAGGTGGAGAGCCTCGGGGCGCACCTGATGACCGGGAACGCGGCCAGCGTGCTGTCCGGCCGGGTCTCCTACGTGCTGGGCCTGGAGGGCCCGGCGGTGACCATCGACACGGCCTGCTCGTCCTCGCTGGTGGCCCTGCACCTGGCGGCCCAGGCGCTGCGCCAGGGCGAGTGCACGCTGGCGCTGGCCGGCGGCGTCACGATCATGGCGAGCCCGGACGGCTTCCGCGCGTTCTCGCACGCCCGCGGTCTCGCGGAGGACGGGCGCTCCAAGGCGTTCTCCGACGCGGCCGACGGCATGGGCATGGCCGAGGGCGCGGGCATGCTCGTGGTCGAGCGGCTCTCCGACGCCCGCCGCAACGGGCATCCGGTGCTCGCGGTGCTGCGCGGTTCGGCGATCAACCAGGACGGCGCGTCCAACGGTCTGACCGCGCCGAACGGCCCCTCGCAGCAGCGGGTGATCCGCGCCGCGCTGGCCAACTCCCGGCTCTCCACGGCCGATGTGGACGTGGTGGAGGCGCACGGGACGGGCACCACGCTGGGCGACCCGATCGAGGCGCAGGCACTGCTGGCCACCTACGGCCAGGAGCGCGGCGACCGCGGGTCGCTCTGGCTGGGCTCGGTGAAGTCGAACCTCGGGCACACCCAGGCGGCCGCCGGTGTCGCCGGGGTGATGAAGATGGTGCTGGCGCTCCAGCACGAGGAGCTGCCGCGGACGCTCTACGCGGACGTGCCCTCCTCGCACGTGGACTGGGAGGCCGGTGACATCAGGCTGCTGAACGAGCCGGTGCCGTGGCCGACCGGGGAGCGGGTGCGCCGGGCCGGTGTGTCGGCCTTCGGCATCAGCGGCACCAATGTGCACGTCATCGTGGAGGAGGCCCCGGCCGAGGAGCCCGAAGCGGTGGAGACCGAGGACGGGCCGGCCGAGGATGTCCGGTCCGCCGCGGTGGTGGAGCTGGACGGGCCGGCCGCGTGGCTGGTCTCGGGCCGGACGGCCGAGGGGCTGACCGCCCAGGCGGGCCGGCTGCGGGAGTGGGTCGCGGCGCGGCCGGACCAGGCGCCGGCCGAGGTGGCCTGGTCGCTGGCGACGACGCGGTCGGTGTTCGAGCACCGGTCGGTGGTGGTCGGCACCGAGCGCGCGGAGCTGGTCGCGGGCCTGCAGAGCCTGGCCGCCGGTGCGCCGTCGGGTGCGGTGGTGTCGGGTGTGGCCCGACCGGGTGCGCGGGTGGTGTTCGCGTTCGCCGGGCAGGGTTCGCAGTGGGTGGGCATGGGCCGTGAACTGGCGGCGTGCAGCCCGGTGTTCGCGGCGCGGCTCGCGGAGTGCGAGGCGGCGCTGGCGCCGTACGTGGAGTGGTCGCTGAGCGACGTCCTGGCGGGTGCCGAGGGTGCCCCCGCACTGGAGGCGGCGGATGTCGTCCAGCCGGCGTTGTGGGCGGTGATGGTGTCGCTGGCGGCGGTCTGGGAGGCCGCGGGCGTCGCGCCCGATGCGGTGGTCGGTCACTCGCAGGGTGAGATCGCGGCGGCGACGGTGGCCGGGATGCTGTCGCTGGAGGACGGTGCCCGGGTGGTGGCGCTGCGTTCGCGGTCGCTGAAGGTGCTGGCGGGCCTGGGCGGCATGTTGTCGGTGAGCCGGAGCGCCGCGGTGGTGGAGGAGCGGATCGCGCGCTTCGGTGAGCGGCTGTCGCTGGCGGCGGTCAACGGGCCGTCGGCGGTGGTGGTTTCGGGTGAGCCCGAGGCGCTGGAGGAGCTGAGGGCGGAGTTCGAGGCCGAGGGCGTGCGCGCCCGGCTGGTCGCGGTGGACTACGCCTCGCACTCGGCGCAGGTGGACCGCCTTGAAGCGGAGATCACCGAGGTCCTGGCCGGTATCGCGCCGCGCCGGGGCCGGATCCCGATGGTCTCGGCGATGACCGGCGAGACGCTGACCGGCGAGGAGCTGGACCCCGCCTACTGGTACGGCAGCCTGCGCGCCACGGTCCACTTCGACCGCGCGGTGCGCACCCTGGCCGGTCAGGGCTACCAGGTCTTCGTCGAGTCCACGCCGCACCCGGTGCTGCTCGGTGCGATGAACGACACCCTGGAGGAGGTCGCCCAGGCGGCCGGGCCGGGCGCCATGACGGCCGCCGTCTGCGGCACGCTGCGCCGCGACGACGGCGGCGCCCAGCGCCTGCTGGTTTCGCTCGCCGAGGCCTTCGTCCAGGGCGCGACCGTCAACTGGCGCGCGGTGCTGACCGCCGCCGCACCCGTCGAGCTGCCCACCTATGCCTTCCGCCACCAGCGGTACTGGCCGCAGGGCGCCCTGGCGCTGCCGGCGGCCGGACCGGTCCTCGGTGGGGACGGGGCGAGCACGGCGGCGGAGGCCCAGTTCTGGGCGGCCGTCGAGGGCGGGGACCTCACGCAGCTGGCCGACACGCTGGCCTTCGACGGCGGTCGTCCGTTCAACGAGGTGCTGCCGGCCCTGGCGTCCTGGCGGCGCCGGGAGCAGGACCGGTCGGTGACGGCCGGCTGGCGCTACCGGGTGAACTGGGCGGCGATCGCCGAGCCCGACGCCCGGGTGCTGTCCGGCACGTGGGTGCTGGCGGTGCCGGCCGGTGCGGGCGAGCAGCCGTGCGCGGCCGCGCTGGCGGCGCGTGGCGCGGAGGTGGTCGTGGTCGAGGTCCCGGCGGGTGCCGTGGACCGGGCCGAGGTGGCCGCGCTGCTGGCCGGCGCGGTCGAGCCGTCGGCGGTGGCGGGTGTGCTGTCGCTGCTGGCGCTGGACGAGGCGCCGGTCGCGGAGTTCCCGGTGGTGGCCGGTGGTCTGGCCGGGACGCTGGCGCTCGTCCAGGCGCTGGGCGACGCCGGGATCGGCGCGCCGCTCTGGCTGGCGACGCGCGGCGCCGTGGCGGCCGGTCCGGGGGAGGCGCTGGCCAGTCCGGTGCAGGCGCAGGTCTGGGGCCTGGGCCGGGTCATCGGCCTGGAGCACCCGGAGCGCTGGGGCGGGATGGTCGACCTGCCCGAGGTGCTGGACGAGCGTGCGGGTGTGCGGCTGGTCGCGGTGCTGGCCGGCTGCGGCGAGGAGCAGATCGCGATCCGGACGGCCGGGATCCTCGGCCGCCGGCTGTCGCGGGTCCCGCAGCGCGGCTCCGAGCGGAGCTGGGCGCCGCGCGGCAGCGTACTGATCACCGGCGGCACCGGCGCCATCGCCGGGCACGTGTCGCGGTGGCTGGCCGGCCTCGGTGCCGGGCGGCTGGTGCTGACCGGTCGCTCCGGTCCGGCGGCCGCCGGGGTCGCGGCGACGGTCGCGGACCTCGCCGCCCGGGGCATGGACGTCGACGTGGTGTCCTGCGACGTGACCGACCGCTCGGCGCTGGCCGGGCTGGTCGACTGGATCGGCGCGACCGGTCCGGCGCTGTCCTCGGTGTTCCACACGGCCGCCGTCCTGGACGACGGCGTGGTCGACCGGCTGTCGGTGGAGCGGCTGGAGACGGTGCTGGCCGCCAAGGCGGCGAGCGCGGTCCACCTGGACGAGCTCACCGCCGGTCTGGACCTGGACGCCTTCGTGCTGTTCTCCTCGGCCGCGTCCACGCTGGGCGGCCCCGGGCAGGGCAACTACGCGGCGGCGAACGCCTTCCTGGACGCTCTGGCGGAGAACCGCCGCAGCCGCGGCCTGGCCGGTCTCGCGGTGGCCTGGGGCCTGTGGGGCGGCGGCGGACTCGCGGAGTCCAACGAGGCGATCCGGTCGCGGATGCGCCGGATCCCGATGCCGCCGATGGACCCGCAGCTGGCCGTCCGGGCGCTGGCCGAGTCGCTGGACGGCCCGGAGCCCGTCGTCACGGTGATGGACGTCGACTGGCGGCAGCTCGGCACCGCGCCGGGCACGGCCGACGTGCTGGACATGCCGCTGGTGCGTGACATGCCCGAGATCCGCCGGCTGGCCGCCGACCGGGCGGGCGCCGCGGACACCACCCGCAACGACGGCGAACTGGCCCACCGGCTCGCCGGGTTGGGCCGGGCCGAGCAGGACCGGGTGCTCACCGACATGGTCCGGGCACAGGCCGCCGCCGTCCTGGGCCACTCCTCGGCGGAGATGGTGCAGGCCAGGCAGGCGTTCAAGGACCTGGGCTTCGACTCACTGACCGCGGTCGAGCTGCGCAACCAGCTGAACGCGGCGACCAGGCTGCGGCTGCCCGCCACGCTGGTGTTCGACTACCCCACCCCGGTCGCCATGGCGGAGTTCCTGCGCGGCGAGCTGGTCGGGGAGCAGACGGGCGGGACTCCCGCCCCGGTGGCCGCCGTGGTGGCCCCGGTGGTGGACGAACCGCTGGCGATCGTCGGGATGGCCTGCCGCTTCCCCGGCGGTGCGGGCACTCCGGAGGAGTTCTGGCAGCTGCTCGCCTCGGGCGGCGACGCGGTGGGCGGGTTCCCGACCGACCGCGGCTGGGACCTCGACGGCTTCTTCGACCCGGACGGAGGGACGGCGGGGACGTCGTCCACCCAGTCGGGCGCGTTCCTGCGCGGCGCCGCGGAGTTCGACGCGGGCTTCTTCGGGATCTCGCCGCGCGAGGCGCTGGCGATGGACCCGCAGCAGCGACTGATGCTGGAGACCTCGTGGGAGGCGCTGGAGCGGGCGGGCATCGACCCGGCCTCG
Organism: Kitasatospora sp. NPDC001603; assembly: GCF_040298365.1. Classification (NCBI taxonomy): domain Bacteria; kingdom Bacillati; phylum Actinomycetota; class Actinomycetes; order Kitasatosporales; family Streptomycetaceae; genus Kitasatospora; species Kitasatospora sp. NPDC001603. The sequence goes on along the minus strand of NZ_JBEPAA010000065.1, from coordinate 31,229 downwards.
CTGCGGGGATCGTCGACCGGTGTGTTCGCCGGCGGCTTCGGGTCCGGCTACGCCATCGGCATGGCGTTGACGGGCCAGGACTCCTCGGGCGTCGAGGGCCACCTGATGACCGGCAACTCGACGAGCGTGCTGTCCGGCCGGGTCTCCTACGTGCTGGGCCTGGAGGGCCCGGCGGTGACCGTGGACACCGCGTGCTCGTCCTCGCTGGTGGCGCTGCACCTGGCGGCCCAGGCGGTGCGCTCGGGCGAGTGCTCGCTCGCGCTGGCCGGCGGTGTCACCGTGATGGCGACGCCGTTCTCCTTCGTCGAGTTCTCGCGCCAGCAGGGTCTGGCGACGGACGGCCGGTGCCGGGCGTTCTCCGAGGACGCCAACGGGACGGGCTGGGCCGAGGGCGCCGGCGTGCTGGTGGTGGAGCGGCTGTCGGACGCGCAGCGCAAGGGCCACAAGGTGCTCGCGGTGATCCGCGGTTCGGCGATCAACCAGGACGGCGCCTCCAACGGCCTGTCCGCGCCGAACGGTCCGTCGCAGCAGCGGGTGATCCGGGCGGCGCTGGCCAGTGGCCGGCTGACCGCCGCCGACGTCGACGTGGTCGAGGCGCACGGCACCGGTACGACGCTGGGCGACCCGATCGAGGCGCAGGCGCTGCTGGCCACCTACGGCCAGGAGCGGGCCGGCGGGCAGCCGCTGTGGCTGGGGTCGGTGAAGTCCAACATCGGGCACACCCAGGCGGCCGCCGGTGTGGCGGGCGTGATCAAGATGGTGCTGGCGCTGCAGAACGAGCGGCTGCCGCGGACGCTGCACGCCGAGGTGCCGTCCTCGCACGTGGACTGGACGGCCGGTGACGTCAGGCTGCTGACCGAGTCGGTGCCGTGGCCGTCCGACGGGCGTCCGCGCCGAGCGGGTGTGTCGGCCTTCGGGATCAGCGGGACCAACGCGCACGTCATCGTCGAGGAGGCGCCGGCCGCCGTCGAGGCTTCCGCGACGGTGTCGGCTCCGGTGGTGTCGGGTGCCGGTGCGTGGATCGTCTCGGGCCGGTCGGCCGAGGGGCTGACGGCCCAGGCGGGCCGCCTGCGCGAATGGATGTCGGTGCGCTCCGAGCTGGCGCCGGTGGATGTCGCGTGGTCGCTGGCGGCGACCCGGTCGGCGTTCGAGCACCGGGCCGTGGTGCTCGGGGCCGAGCGCGCCGAGCTGATGGCGGGGCTGGGGAGCCTGGCCACCGGTGCCTCGTCGGGTTCGGTGGTGTCGGGTGTGGCGCGGGCGGATGCCCGGGTGGGTCTGGTCTTCGCGGGTCAGGGTTCGCAGTGGGTCGGGATGGGCCGGGGCCTCTATGAGGGCAGCGCGGTCTTCGCCGAGGTCTTCGACCGGGTGTCCGGGCTGCTGGAGCTGGAGTTGGGCGTCTCGGTCCGGGACGTCGTGCTCGGCGCCGAGGGTGTGGACGAGTCGCTGGCGCAGCAGACGCTGTACGCGCAGGCCGGTCTGTTCGCCTTCGAGGTGGCCGTCGCGGCGGTGCTGGAGGCCGCGGGCGTGACGCCGGACGCGGTGGTGGGTCATTCGGTGGGCGAGGTCGCGGCCGCGTATGTGGCCGGGGTGCTGTCGCTGCCGGACGCGGTGCGGCTGGTGGCGGCGCGGGCGCGGTTGATGCAGGCGCTGCCGGCGGGCGGGGCGATGGCTGCGGTCAACGTCCCGGAGGCCGAGGTGCTGGCGGAGCTGGTGCCCGGTGTGGTGATCGCGGCGGTCAACGGCCCGGAGTCCGTGGTGGTTTCGGGTGAGGTCGAGGCCGTCGATCAGGTGGTGGAGCTGTGGCGGGGGCGGGGTCGCCGGGTGCGGCGGCTGCGGGTCTCGCACGCCTTCCACTCCCCGGCGATGGATCCGGTGCTGGACGAACTCACCGCCGTCGCGGCCGGGTTGGAGTACCACCGGCCGAACATGATGTGGGCGGGCGCGCTCACCGGTGAACTGGTCACCGCGCCCGAGGCGGGCTACTGGCCGGCGCAGACCCGCCAGGCGGTGCGCTTCGCCGACGCGGTGGCGACGCTGGCCCGCGAGGGCGTCTCGGTGTTCATCGAGGTCGGCCCCGACGGATCGCTCTCCTCGCTGGGCCCCGACGCCGTGGCCGGCATCGGGAGCGAGGAACCCGTCTTCGTCCCGCTCCAGCGGCGCGACGAGCAGGGGGTGACCGGCCTGCTGGGCGGTCTCGCCCGGGCCTTCGTCAACGGCGCCGGGGTGGAGTGGAGTTCGGTGCTGCCGACCGGTACGCCGGTCGAGCTGCCCACCTACGCGTTCCGGCACCAGCGGTTCTGGCCGGAGGGCATCCTGGCCCTGCCGGTCGCCGGTGGGGACGGCACCAGCACCGAGGCGGAGGCCCGGTTCTGGGCGGCCGTCGAGGGCGGGGACCTCACGCAGCTGGCGGACACGCTGGCCTTCGACGGCGGTCGTCCGTTCAACGAGGTGCTGCCGGCCCTGGCGTCCTGGCGGCGCCGGGAGCAGGACCGCTCGCTGACCGCCAACTGGCGCTACCGGACCGCCTGGTCGGCCGTCGCCGAGCCCGACTCCGGCGTGCTGTCGGGGACGTGGCTGGCGGTGGTGCCGGCCGGTGCGGGCGAGCAGGCGTGCGCGGCCGCCTTGGCGGCGCGTGGCGCGGAGGTGGTCGTGGTCGAGGTCCCGGCGGGTGCCGTGGACCGGGCCGAGGTGGCCGCGCTGCTGGCCGGTGCGGTCGAGCCGTCGGCGGTGGCGGGTGTGCTGTCGCTGCTGGCGCTCGACGAGACGCCGGTGCCCGGCCACCCCGCGGTGACCGGCGGCATGGCCGCCACCCTGGCACTCGTCCAGGCGCTGGGCGACGCCGGGATCGCCGCCCCGCTCTGGCTGGCGACGCGCGGCGCGGTGGCGGCCGGTCCGGGCGAAGCCCTGGCCCACCCGCTCCAGGCGCTCGTCTGGGGGCTGGGCCGGGTCGTCGGCCTGGAACAGCCGGACCGCTGGGGCGGGTTGGTCGACCTGCCCGAGGTGCTGGACGACCGGGCCGGTGCCCGACTGGTCGCCGTGCTCGCCGGCTGCGGCGAGCACGAGATCGCGATCCGGGCGGCCGGGATCCTCGGCCGCCGGCTCACCCGGGCCGCCCAGCTCCGCGGCAAGGACCGCTGGGCACCGCGCGGCAGCGTGCTGATCACCGGCGGCACCGGCGCCATCGCCGGGCACGTCGCCCGGTGGCTGGCCGGTCGCGACGCGCCCCGCCAGGTGCTGACCAGCCGTTCCGGCCCCGCCGCGAGGGGGGCGGCGGCGCTCGCCGCCGAACTCGCGACGGCCGGCTCCGCGGTGGACGTCGTCGCCTGCGACGTGACCGACCGCTCGGCGCTGGCCGGGCTGGTGAGCTGGATCGGCGGGACCGGTCCGGCGCTGTCCTCGGTGCTGCACACCGCGGCGGTGCTGGACGACGGTGTCGTGGACCGGCTCTCGGTCGAGCGACTGGAGACGGTGCTGGCCGCGAAGGCGTTGAGCGCGGCCCATCTGGACGAGCTCACCGCCGGCCTGGACCTGGACGCCTTCGTACTCTTCTCCTCGGTGTCCTCGACGATCGGCGCCGCCGGTCAGGGCAACTACGCGGCGGCGAACGCCTACCTGGACGCCCTGGCGGAGAACCGCCGGGGCCGGGGGCTGGCCGCGCTCACCGTGGCCTGGGGTGCCTGGGCCGGCGGTGGCATGGCGGAGTCCAGCAGCGTGGTGCAGGCCCGGGTCAAGCGCGGCCCGATGCCGGCGATGGACCCGCAGCTCGCCGCCCGCGCCCTGGGCGAGGCCCTGGAGGGCCCGGACGCCCTGGTGACGGTGATGGACGTGGACTGGGCGCTGCTGGCGTCCGGACCGGGCGCGGCGGACCTGCCGAAGCGCCCGCTCGTCCGGGACCTGCCGGAGATCCGGCAGCTGGCCTCGGCCGGCGGGAGCGCGGCGGCCGTGGTCCACGCCGAGGGAGAGCTGGCCCACCGGCTGGCCGGGCTCGCCCCGGCCGAGCAGGAGCGGGTGCTCACCGAGGTGGTGCGGGCCGAGGTCGCGGTCGTGCTGGGGCACGCCTCGGCCGACGCGGTCGAGGACCGGCGCGCCTTCAAGGACCTGGGCTTCGACTCGCTGACCGCGGTCGAGCTGCGCAACCGCCTGGGCGTGGCGACCGGCATCCGGCTGCCCGCCACGCTGGTGTTCGACTACCCGAGCCCGGTGGTCCTCGCCGAGTTCCTGCGCGGCGAGCTGACCGGGAGGGTGGCGGACGCCGCCGCTCCGGTGTCCACCGCCGCGGCGGTCGCGGCGGCGGACGAGCCGCTGGCGATCGTCGGGATGGCCTGCCGCTTCCCGGGGGGTGCGGGCAGCCCGGAGGAGTTCTGGCGGCTGCTGGCCTCGGGCGGCGACGCGGTGGGTGCCTTCCCGACCGACCGTGGCTGGGACCTGGAGGGCTTCTACGACCCGGAGCGCGGCAACGCGGGGACGTCCTACACCCGGTCGGGTGCCTTCCTGAGGGACGCGGCCGAGTTCGACGCGGGCTTCTTCGGGATCTCGCCGCGCGAGGCGCTGGCGATGGACCCGCAGCAGCGCCAGCTCCTGGAGACCTCGTGGGAGGCGCTGGAGCGGGCGGGCATCGACCCGGCCTCGCTGCGGGGGTCGTCGACCGGTGTGTTCGCCGGCGGCTTCGCCTCGGGCTACGGCTTCGGGGTGACGCTGGCGAGCCAGGGCGACTCCGGCTCCGAGGGCCACGTGATGACCGGGAACGCGACGAGCGTGCTGTCCGGCCGGGTCTCCTACGTGCTGGGCCTGGAGGGCCCGGCGGTGACGGTGGACACGGCGTGCTCGTCCTCGCTGGTGGCGCTGCACCTGGCCGCCCAGGCGGTGCGCTCGGGCGAGTGCTCGCTCGCGCTGGCCGGCGGTGTCACCGTGATGGCGACGCCGGGGACGTTCATCGACTTCTCGCGGCAGCAGGGTCTGGCGGCGGACGGCCGCTGCCGGGCGTTCTCCGAGGACGCCGACGGGACCGGCTGGGCCGAGGGCGCGGGCATGCTCGTGGTCGAGCGGCTGTCGGACGCGCGGCGCAACGGGCACAAGGTGCTCGCGGTGCTGCGCGGCTCCGCCGTCAACCAGGACGGTGCGTCCAACGGTCTGACGGCGCCGAACGGGCCGTCGCAGCAGCGGGTGATCCGGGCGGCGCTGGCCAGTGGCCGGCTGACCGCCGCGGACGTGGACGTGGTCGAGGCGCACGGGACGGGGACCACGCTGGGTGACCCGATCGAGGCGCAGGCGCTGCTGGCCACCTACGGCCAGGAGCGGCCGGAGGGGCGGCCGTTGCTGCTCGGCTCGGTGAAGTCCAACATCGGGCACACCCAGGCGGCCGCCGGGGTGGCGGGCGTGATCAAGATGATCCTCGCCCTCCAGCACGAGGAACTGCCGCGGACGCTGCACGCCGAGGTGCCGTCCTCGCACGTGGACTGGTCGGCGGGTGAGGTCAGGCTGCTGACGGAGCCGGTGCCGTGGCCGTCGGACGGGCGCCCGCGTCGTGCGGGTGTGTCGGCCTTCGGGATGAGCGGGACCAACGCGCACGTCATCGTCGAGGAGGCGCCGGCGGCCGTCGAGGCTACCGGGACGGTGTCGGCGCCGGTGCTCTCGGACGCCGGTGCGTGGCTGGTGTCGGGCCGGACGGCCGAGGGGCTGACGGCCCAGGCGGAGCGGCTGCGCGACTGGGTGACGGCCCGGCCGTCGGTGGAACCGGTGGACGTGGCGGCGTCGCTGGCGACCACCCGGGCGACGTTCGAGCACCGGGCGGTCGTGCTCGGGGCCGAGCGCGCCGAGCTGGTGGCCGGCCTGGAGAGCCTGGCTGCCGGGACGCCCTCGGCTTCGGTGGTGTCGGGTGTGGCACGGCCGGGTGCCCGGGTGGGTCTGGTCTTCGCGGGTCAGGGCTCGCAGTGGGTCGGGATGGGCCGGGGGCTCTACGAGGGCAGCGCCGTGTTCGCGGAGGTCTTCGACCGGGTGTCCGGGCTGCTGGAGCTGGAGTTGGGAGTCTCGGTCCGGGACGTGGTCCTGGGCGCCGAGGGCGTCGACGAGGCGCTGGCGAACCAGACCCTGTACGCCCAGACGGGGCTGTTCGCCTTCGAGGTCGCCGTCGCGGCGGTGCTGGAGGCCGCCGGTCTGACGCCGGACGCGGTGGTGGGTCATTCGGTGGGCGAGGTCGCGGCCGCCTATGTGGCCGGGGTCCTCTCGCTGGAGGACGCGGTGCGGCTGGTGGCGGCGCGGGCTCGCTTGATGCAGGCGCTGCCGGCGGGCGGGGCGATGGCGGCGGTCAACGTCTCGGAGCCCGAGGTGCTGGCCGAGCTGGTGCCCGGGGTGGTGATCGCTTCGGTGAACGGTCCGGAGTCCGTGGTGGTTTCGGGTGAGGCCGACGCGGTGGACCACGTGGTGGAGCTGTGGCGGGAGCGGGGCCGCCGGGTGCGGCGGCTGCGGGTCTCGCACGCCTTCCACTCGCCGGCGATGGATCCGGTGCTGGACGAACTCGCCGCTGTGACGGCCGGGTTGGAGTACCACCGGCCGAACCTGATGTGGGCGGGCGCGCTTTCGGGTGAGCTGGTCACCGAGGCCGAGGCGGGCTACTGGCCGGCGCAGACGCGCCAGGCGGTGCGCTTCGCGGACGCGGTGGCGACGCTGGCCCGCCAGGGTGTCTCGGTGTTCGTCGAGGTCGGCCCCGACGGGTCGCTCTCCTCGCTCGGCCCGGACGCGGTGGCAGGCGTCGACGGTGACGAGGCCGTGTTCGTCCCGCTCCAGCGGCGCGACGAGCAGGTGGTGACCGGCCTGCTGGGCGGTCTCGCCCGGGCCTACGTCAACGGCGCTGCCGTGGAATGGAGTTCGGTGCTGCCGACCGGTACGCCGGTCGAGCTGCCCACCTACGCGTTCCGGCACCAGCGGTTCTGGCCGGAGGGCATCCTCTCGCTGCCGACGGCCGCGCCGGCGGTCGGCGGGGACGGTACGAGCACCGAGGCGGAGGCCCGGTTCTGGGCGGCCGTCGAGGACGGCGACCTGGCGGGCATCGCCGACACGCTGGCCATCGAGGACCAGAACCGGCTCGGCGAGGTGCTGCCGGCGCTGGCGTCCTGGCGGCGCCGGGAGCAGGACCGGTCGATGACCGCGAACTGGCGCTACCGGGGCGGCTGGGCGGCGATCGCCGAGCCTGACGCCCGGGTGCTGTCCGGCACCTGGCTGGTGGTCGTGCCGGCCGGAGCGGCCGAGCAGGCGTGCGCTGCCGCGCTCGCCGACCGTGGTGCCGAGGTCGTCACGGTCGAGGTCCCGGCGGGTGCCGTGGACCGGGCCGAGGTGGCCGCGCTGCTGGGCGCGGCGGTCGAGCCGTCGGCGGTGGCGGGTGTGCTGTCGCTGCTGGCGCTCGACGAGGCACCGGTGCCGGGCCACCCCGCGGTGACCGGCGGTCTGGCCGCCACCCTGGCACTGGTCCAGGCCCTGGGCGACGCCCGGATCGGCGCGCCGCTCTGGCTGGCGACGCGCGGCGCCGTGGCGGCCGGTCCGGGAGAGGCGCTGGCCCACCCGCTCCAGGCGCAGGCCTGGGGGCTGGGCCGGGTCGTCGGCCTGGAACAGCCGGACCGCTGGGGCGGGTTGGTCGACCTGCCGGAGACCGTCGACGAGCGGGCGGGTGCGCGACTGGTCGCGGTGCTCGCCGGCTGCGGCGAGAACCAGGTCGCGATCCGGACGGCCGGGATCCTCGGCCGCCGGCTCACCCGGGCCGCCCAGCCCCGCGGCACCGCCCGGTGGACACCGCGCGGCAGCGTGCTGATCACCGGCGGCACCGGCGCCATCGCCGGGCACGTGTCGCGGTGGCTGGCCGGCCGCGAGGCGGAGCGGCTGGTGCTGACCGGTCGTTCCGGTCCGGCGGCCGCCGGCGTCGCGGCGACGGTCGCCGACCTCGCCGCCCGGGGCATGGACGTCGACGTGGTGTCCTGCGACGTGACCGACCGCTCGGCGCTGGCCGGGCTGGTGGAGTGGACGGGGAAGACCGGTCCGGCGCTGTCCTCGGTGCTGCACACCGCGGCGGTGCTGGACGACGGTGTCGTGGACCGGCTGTCGGTGGAGCGGCTGGAGACGGTGCTGGCCGCCAAGGCGGCGAGCGCGGTCCACCTGGACGAGCTCACGGCCGATCTCGACCTGGACGCCTTCGTGCTGTTCTCCTCGGCCGCGTCCACGCTGGGCGCCGCCGGGCAGGGCAACTACGCGGCGGCCAACGCCTTCCTGGACGCCCTGGCGGAGAACCGCCGCAGCCGCGGCCTGGCCGCGCTCACCGTCGCCTGGGGTGCCTGGGCCGGTGGCGGAATGGCCGGGTCCAGCAAGGTGGTCCGGGCGAGGGTCGAGCGGGCCCCGATGCCGGCGATGGACCCGCAGCTCGCGGTGCGCGCGCTGGGCGAGTCGCTGGACGGCCCGGACGCCGTGGTCACGGTGATGGACGTCAACTGGGCCGAGCTGGTGGCCTCGCCGGGCCCGGTGGACCCGCGGGAGATGCCGCTGGTGCGGGACCTGCCCGAGATCCGCCGGCTGGCCGCGGCGGGTGCGAGCGGCGGCGCGGTCCGCGAGGAGGGCGGACTGGCCCGGCAGCTGGCCGGGCTCGGCCGGGCCGAGCAGGAGCGGGTGCTCACCGAGGTGGTGCGGGCCGAGGTGGCCGTCGTGCTGGGGCACGCCTCGGCCGACGCGGTCGAGGACCGGCGCGCGTTCAAGGACCTCGGCTTCGACTCGCTGACCTCGGTCGAACTGCGCAACCGGCTGAACGGTGTGACGGGGCTCCGGCTGCCCGCCACGCTGGTGTTCGACTACCCCACCCCGAACGCCCTTGCCGCGTGGCTGCGAACCGAGGTTGTCTCGGACGAAGCGGTGTCGGTGCCGGTCCTCGCGGAGCTCGACCGGCTCGAAGCCGCCCTCCGCACCGGGTCGATGGCGGACCAGGTGCGGGAGGAGGCCACCGACCGGCTGCGCCGGCTGCTGGACGCCATCGGTGACCAGGCCGCCGACAAGAGCAAGGAACGGCGCGAAGCGGAACTCCGGGAAGCGACCGACGACGAGCTGTTCGCTCTCGTCGACGAACTGGAGTGACGCCTGCCAGGCCCTGACGGGCTCCGTTCGAACCCGGGCTGCCCCGCACACACCGTGCGGGGCAGCCCGCCCCTGACTCTGCCGAAAAACACCATTGCTGGGAGATGACCGTGTCCGACGAGGACAAGCTCCGTAGTTACCTGAAGCGGGCCATCGCAGACGCCCAGGACGCCCGCGCCCGACTGCGCGAGGTGCAGGAGCAGACGGCGGAGCCGGTGGCGATCGTCGGAATGGCGTGCCGCTTCCCGGGGGGCGCGGACACCCCGGAGGAGTTCTGGGAGCTGCTGGCCTCGGGCGGTGACGCGGTGGGCGCCTTCCCGACCGACCGCGGCTGGGACCTGGACGGCGTCTACGACCCGGACGGCGAGCGCGAGGGCACCTCGTACGTGGCGCAGGGGGCGTTCCTGCGGAACGCGACCCGGTTCGACGCCGGGTTCTTCGGCATCTCCCCGCGCGAGGCCATGGCGATGGACCCGCAGCAGCGGCTCCTGCTGGAGACCTCGTGGGAGGCGCTGGAGCGGGCGGGCATCGACCCGGCGACCCTGCGGGAGAGCGCGACCGGGGTGTTCGCGGGCGGCTTCGCGTCCAACTACGGGATCGGGGTCTCCTGGTCCGCCGAGGCCGGGTCCGGCGTCGAGGGCCACCTGATGACCGGCAACGCGACCAGCGTGCTGTCCGGCCGGGTCTCCTACGCACTGGGCCTGGAGGGCCCGGCGGTCACCATCGACACGGCCTGCTCGTCCTCGCTGGTCGCCCTGCACCTGGCGGCCCAGGCGCTGCGCTCGGGCGAGTGCACGCTGGCCCTGGCGGGCGGTGTCACCATCCTGGTGTCGCCGGGGACCTTCGTGGAGTTCTCGCGGCAGCAGGGGCTGTCGGCGGACGGCCGGTGCCGGGCGTTCTCCGAGGACGCGGACGGCACGGGCTGGGCCGAGGGGGTGGGCATGCTCGTGGTGGAGCGGCTGTCGGACGCGCGGCGCAACGGGCACCGGGTGCTCGCGGTGCTGCGCGGCTCGGCGGTGAACCAGGACGGCGCGTCGAACGGTCTGACCGCGCCGAACGGGCCTTCGCAACGGCGGGTGATCCGCGCCGCGCTGGCGAACGCGCGGCTGTCGGCCGCCGACGTCGACGTGGTGGAGGCGCACGGGACGGGGACCACGCTGGGTGACCCGATCGAGGCGCAGGCGCTGCTGGCCACCTACGGCCGGGAGCGGCCGGAGGGCCGGCCGTTGTGGCTGGGCTCGGTGAAGTCCAACATCGGGCACACCCAGGCGGCCGCCGGGGTGGCGGGCGTGATCAAGATGGTGCTGGCGATGCAGCACGAGGAGCTGCCGAAGACCCTGCACGCCGAGGTGCCGTCCTCGCACGTGGACTGGACGGCCGGTGAGATCGAGCTGCTCACGGCGCCGGTGCCGTGGCCCGCCGGGGAGCGGCCGCGTCGGGCGGCGGTCTCCTCGTTCGGGATCAGCGGGACCAACGCGCACGTCATCGTGGAGGAGGCGCCGGCTCCCGAGACGGCCCGGGCCGAGGCCGTGGCGCCGCTGCTGGCGGGTGCCGGTGCGTGGCTGGTGTCGGGCCGGACGGCCGAGAGCCTCACGGCGCAGGCGGGCCGGCTGCGCGCCTGGACGGTGGCGCGTCCGGAGCTGGCGCCGGTGGACGTGGCGTGGTCGCTGGCGGCGACGCGTTCGGCGTTCGAGCACCGGGCCGTGGTGGTGGGCACCGAGCGGGCCGAACTGGTCGGTGGCATCGAGAGCCTGGCCGCCGGGGTCTCCTCGGCCGCGGTGGTGTCGGGTGTGGCGCGGCCGGGTGCCCGGGTGGGTCTGGTCTTCGCCGGTCAGGGTTCGCAGTGGGTCGGCATGGGCCGGGGTCTGTACACGGCGAGCACGGTCTTCGCCGAGAGCTTCGACCGGGTCAGCGGGCTGCTGGAGCTGGAGTTGGGCGTCTCGGTCCGGGACGTCGTGCTCGGCGCCGAGGGTGTGGACGAGGCGCTGGCGCAGCAGACGCTGTACGCGCAGGCCGGTCTGTTCGCCTTCGAGGTCGCCGTCGCGGCGGTGCTGGCGGCCGCGGGCGTGACGCCGGACGCGGTGGTGGGTCATTCGGTGGGCGAGGTCGCGGCCGCCTATGTGGCCGGGGTGCTGTCGCTGCCGGACGCGGTGCGGCTGGTGGCGGCGCGGGCGCGGTTGATGCAGGCGCTGCCGGCGGGCGGGGCGATGGCGGCGGTCAACGTCTCGGAGGCCGAGGCGCTGGCCGAGCTGGTGCCCGGGGTGGTGATCGCCTCGGTGAACGGGCCGGAGTCGGTGGTGGTCTCCGGCTCGGTCGAGGCCGTCGATGAGGTGGTGGAGCTGTGGCGGGAGCGGGGCCGCCGGGTGCGGCGGCTGCGGGTCTCGCACGCCTTCCACTCGCCGGCGATGGATCCGGTGCTGGAGGAACTCGCGGCCGTGGCCGATGGGTTGGAGTACCACCGGCCGGCTGTGCTGTGGGCGGGCGCGCTCGCCGGTGAGCTGGTCACCGCGCCCGAGGCGGGCTACTGGCCGGCGCAGACCCGCCAGGCGGTGCGCTTCGCGGACGCGGTGGCGACGCTGGCCCGCCAGGGTGTCTCGGTGTTCGTCGAGGTCGGCCCCGACGGGTCGCTCTCCTCGCTCGGCCCGGACGCGGTGGCGGGGATCGACGGGGACGAGCCCGTGTTCGTCCCCCTCCAGCGGCGCGACGCGGAGGGCGTCGCGAGTTTCGTCACGGGTCTCGCCCGCGCCTTCGTGCACGGCGTGCCGGTGAACTGGAGTTCGGTTCTGCCCGCCGGGAAGCCTGTCGAGCTGCCCACCTATGCCTTCCGTCAGCAGCGCTTCTGGCCGGAGGGCGTGGTGCCGCTCACGCCGCCGGCGGCGGGCGGCGGCGACGGTGCGGGCACGGCGGGGGAGGCGCGGTTCTGGGCGGCCGTCGAGGACGGGGACCTGGCGAGCATCGCCGACACGCTGGCCATCGAGGACCAGCGGCAGCTCGCCGAGGTACTGCCGGCGCTGGCGTCCTGGCGGCGCCGCGAGCTGGACCGCCTGGTGACCACCGACTGGCGCTACCGGACGGCCTGGTCGGCCGTGGCGGAGCCCGACGCGCGGGTGCTGTCGGGGACGTGGCTGGTGGTGGTGCCGGCCGGCGCGGGCGAGCAGCCGTGCGCGGCCGCGCTGGCGGCGCGTGGCGCGGAGGTCGTCGTGGTCGAGGTCCCGGCCGGTGCCGTGGACCGGGCCGAGGTGGCCACGCTGCTGGCCGCGGCGGTCGAGCCTTCCGCCGTCTCCGGTGTGCTGTCACTGCTGGCCCTGGACGAGACGCGCGTGCCGGACCACCCGGGGGTGACCGCCGGGCTGGCGGCCACGCTGGCGCTCGTCCAGGCGCTGGGCGACGCCGGGATCGGCGCGCCGCTCTGGCCGGCGACGCGCGGCGCCGTGGCCGCCGGTCCGGGCGAGGCGCCGGTCAGCCCGGTGCAGGCGCAGGTCTGGGGGCTCGGCCGGGTCGTCGGTCTGGAACACCCCGAGCGCTGGGGCGGGTTGATCGACCTGCCCGAGGTGCTGGACGACCGGGCCGGTGCCCGGCTGGTCGCGGTGCTGGCCGGTGCCGGGGAGAACGAGGTCGCGATCCGGGCCGAGGGGATCCTCGGCCGCCGGCTCAAGCGGGCCGGGCAGACCCGCGACCGGGACCGCTGGTCGCCGCGCGGCAGCGTGCTGATCACCGGCGGCACCGGCGCCATCGCCGGGCACGTGGCGCGGTGGCTGGCCGAGCGCGGAGCCGGGCGGCTGGTGCTGACCAGCCGCTCCGGCCCCGCGGCCGCCGGGGTCGCGGCCACGGCCGCCGAACTGGCCGCCCGGGGTACGGGAGTGGACGTCGTGGCCTGCGACGTCGGCGACCGGTCGGCGCTGGCCGGGCTGCTGGCCCGGATCGGGGAGACCGGTCCGGCGCTGTCCTCGGTGCTGCACACCGCCGCGGTGCTGGACGACGGCGTGGTCGACCGCCTCTCGGCGGCGCGCCTGGCGTCCGTGCTCGGGGTGAAGGCCGAAGGCGCGCTGCTGCTCGACGAGTTGACCGCCGACCTCGATCTCGACGCCTTCGTGCTGTTCTCCTCGGCCGCGTCCACGCTGGGCGCCGCCGGTCAGGGCAACTACGCGGCGGCCAACGCCTACCTGGACGCCCTCGCCGAGAACCGCCGCAGCCGGGGCCTGCCGGGCCTGTCGGTCGCGTGGGGCGCCTGGGGCGGCGGCGGGTTCGCCGAGTCCAGCGCGGCGGCCCGGGCGCGGGTCGAGCGCGGCCCGATGCCGCCGCTGGACCCGCAGCTCGCCGCCCGCGCCCTGGGCGGGGCACTGGAGGGGCCGGACGCCGTCGTCACCGTGATGGACGTCGACTGGGCCCAACTGGCCTCCGCGCAGGGCACGGCGGACCTGCGGGAGGCACCGCTCTTCCGCGAGCTGCCGGAGGTCCGCCGGCTGACCGCCCGGGGCGCCGGGAGCGGGGACGGCACCCGGACCGAGGGTGAACTGCCCCGGCGGCTGGCCGGGCTCACCCGGGCCGAGCAGGAGCGGGCGCTCACCGACATCGTCCGGGCCGAGGTGGCCGTCGTACTGGGGCACGCCTCCGCGGACGCGGTCGAGGACCGGCGGTCGTTCAAGGACCTGGGCTTCGACTCGCTGACCGCCGTCGAACTGCGCAACCGGCTGGGCGTGGCGACCGGCATCCGGCTGCCCGCCACCCTGGTCTTCGACTACCCCACCCCGCTGCTGCTGGCCGGCTACCTGCGGGGCGAACTGACCGGGGACGCGGCCGGGCCGGGGCCGGTCGTCGTGGCGGCCGCGGCCGCGGACGAACCGCTGGCGATCGTGGGCATGGCCTGCCGCTTCCCGGGCGGGGCCGGCAGCCCCGAGGAGTTCTGGGAGCTGCTGGCCTCGGGCGGTGACGCGGTGGGCGCCTTCCCGACCGACCGCGGCTGGGACCTGGACGGCGTCTACGACCCGGACGGCGAGCGCGAGGGCACCTCGTACGTGGCGCAGGGCGCCTTCGTGGGGGACGCCACGGAGTTCGACGCCGGGTTCTTCGGGATCTCGCCGCGCGAGGCGCTGGCGATGGACCCGCAGCAGCGGCTGCTGCTGGAGACCTCGTGGGAGGCGCTGGAGCGGGCGGGCATCGACCCGGCGGCGCTGCACGGCAGTGCGACGGGCGTCTTCGCCGGCGGCTACGCGTCCGGGTACGGCTTCACCCTGGCGGGTGAGGGCGGGGCCGGTGTCGAGGGTCACCTGCTGACCGGGAACGCGACCAGCGTGCTCTCCGGCCGGGTCTCCTACGTGCTGGGCCTGGAGGGCCCGGCGGTGACCATCGACACCGCCTGCTCGTCCTCGCTGGTGGCGCTGCACCTGGCGGCCCAGGCGCTGCGCTCGGGCGAGTGCACGCTCGCGCTGGCCGGCGGTGCCACGGTGATGGCCACGCCCGGCATGTTCATCGACTTCTCGCGGCAGCAGGGGCTGTCGGCCGACGGCCGCTGCCGGGCGTTCTCCGAGGACGCCGACGGGACGGGCTGGGCCGAGGGCGCGGGCATGCTCGTGGTCGAACGGCTCTCCGACGCCCGGCGCAACGGCCACCCGGTACTCGCGGTGCTGCGCGGTTCGGCCGTGAACCAGGACGGCGCGTCCAACGGCCTGACGGCGCCGAACGGCCCGTCCCAGCAGCGGGTGATCCGGTCCGCGCTGGCGAACGCGCGGCTGTCGGCCGCGGACGTGGACGTGGTGGAGGCGCACGGGACGGGGACCACGCTGGGCGACCCGATCGAGGCGCAGGCGCTGCTGGCCACCTACGGCCGGGAACGGCCGGAGGGCCGGCCGTTGTGGCTGGGCTCGGTGAAGTCCAACATCGGGCACACCCAGGCCGCCGCCGGTGTGGCGGGCGTGATCAAGATGATCCTCGCCCTGCAGCACGAGGAGCTGCCGAAGACGCTGCACGCGGACGAGCCCTCCTCGCACGTGGACTGGTCGATGGGTGAGGTACGACTGCTGGCCGAGTCGGTGCCGTGGCCGGTGGGGGAGCGGCCGCGCCGGGCAGCGGTCTCCTCGTTCGGGATGAGCGGCACCAACGCGCACGTCATCGTCGAGGAGGCGCCGGCGGTCGTCGAGACCGCCGAGGTGGTCGACGCCGTGGCGCCGGTGGTGTCAGGGGCCGGTGCCTGGCTGGTGTCGGGCCAGTCGGCCGAGGGGCTGACGGCGCAGGCGGAGCGGCTGCACGCGTGGGTGTCGGCGCGGCCGTCGGTGGATCCGGCGGAGGTGGCGTGGTCGCTGGCGACGACGCGGTCGGCCTTCGAGCGCCGGTCGGTGGTGGTCGGTACCGACCGCGCCGAGCTGGTGTCGGGGCTGGAGAGCCTGGCGGTCGGTGTGCCGTCGGGTGCGGTGGTGTCGGGTGTGGCGCGGCCGGGTGCGCGGGTGGTGTTCGCGTTCGCCGGGCAGGGTTCGCAGTGGGTCGGCATGGGCCGTGAACTGGCGGCGTGCAGCCCGGTGTTCGCGGCGCGGCTCGCGGAGTGCGAGGCGGCGCTGGCGCCGTATGTGGAGTGGTCGCTGGGCGATGTCCTGGCGGGTGTGCCGGAGTTGAAGGCGGCGGATGTCGTCCAGCCGGCGTTGTGGGCGGTGATGGTGTCGCTGGCGGCGGTCTGGGAGGCCGCCGGTGTCGCGCCGGACGCCGTGGTGGGGCATTCGCAGGGTGAGATCGCGGCGGCGACGGTGGCCGGGATGCTGTCGCTGGAGGACGGCGCCCGGGTGGTGGCGCTGCGTTCGCGGTCGCTGAAGGTGCTGGCGGGCCTGGGCGGCATGTTGTCGGTGAGCCGGAGCGCCGCGGTGGTGGAGGAGCGGATCGCCCGGTTCGGTGAGCGGCTGTCGCTGGCGGCGGTCAACGGGCCGTCGGCGGTGGTGGTTTCGGGTGAGCCCGAGGCGCTGGAGGAGTTGAAGGCGGAGTTCGAGGCCGAGGGCGTGCGCGCCCGGATGGTCGCGGTGGACTACGCCTCGCACTCGGCGCAGGTGGACCGCCTCGAAGCGGAGATCACCGAGGTCCTGGCCGGTATCGCGCCGCGCCGGGGCCGGATCCCGATGGTGTCGGCGATGACCGGCGAGACGCTGACCGGTGAGGAGCTGGACCCCGCCTACTGGTACGGCAGCCTGCGCGCCACGGTGCACTTCGACCGCGCGGTGCGCACGCTGGCGGGCCAGGGGCACCAGCTGTTCGTCGAGGTGACTCCGCACCCGGTGCTGCTGGGCGCGATGAACGACACGCTCGAAGAGGTCGCCCAGGAGGCCGGCCCGGGCATCGTGCCCGCCGCGGTCTGCGGCACCCTGCGCCGTGACGAGGGCGGTGTGGCCCGGCTGGTCACCTCGTTCGCCGAGGCCTTCGTCAACGGCGCCTCCGTGGAGTGGACTTCCGTCCTCCCCGCCGCCGAGCGGATCGAGCTGCCGACGTACGCCTTCCAGCACGAGCGGTACTGGCCGCAGGGGATGCTGCCCCTGTCGCCGGTGGGTGCCGGCCGGGACACGGCGTCGCTGGGCCTGGGCGCGGTGGACCATCCGCTGCTGGGCGCGGCGGTCGAACTGGCCGGCGGCGCGGGCCTGGTCTGCACCGGGCGGCTCTCCGTGCGGACGCACCCGTGGCTGGCCGACCACACGGTGGGCGGGACGGTGCTGCTGCCGGGGACCGGATTCGTCGAGCTGGTGGTCCGGGCCGGGGACCAGGTGGGCTGCGGCCTGCTGGAGGAACTGACGCTCCAGGCGCCGCTGGTGCTGCCCGCCGACGGCGGCGGGGTCCAGGTCCAGGTGGTGCTGGCCGAGGCGGACTCCGAGGGCCGCCGCGCGGTCGAGGTGTTCTCCCGCCCCGACGTGTCCGACCCGCAGCAGGACTGGACGCGGCACGCGAGCGGCGCGGTGGCCCCGGCCCCGGCGGAGCGGCCGGCCCCCGGGGAGCTGTCGGTCTGGCCGCCGGAGGGCGCGACCGCGCTCGACGTCGGCGAGGTGTACGCCGTCCGGCTGGCGGAGGTGTACGGCCCGGCGTTCCACGGGCTGCGGGCCGCCTGGCGGCGCGGTGAGGACGTCTTCGCCGAGGTGGCGCTGCCGGAGCCGGTGGCGCGCGAGGCGGGTGCGTTCGGTCTGCACCCGGCGCTGCTCGACGCGGCCCTGCACGCCGCGCTGCTGGAGGGCACGGCCCCGGCGGACGCGGACGGCGGGCCGGGCGAGGTCCGGATGCCGTTCGCCTGGACGGGCGTCGAGCTGCACGCGAGCGGGGCGACCGTCCTGCGGGTGCGGCTGCGGCGGGACGCCCGGGGGGCGCTGGCGCTGACGGCCGTGGACCCGGCCGGCTCCCCGGTGGTGTCGGTGGGGTCGCTGGTCAGCCGGCCGGTGTCGGCCACGCAGCTGCGGGCCGCCGACAGCGGGGTGTCGGACGCGCTGTTCGTGGAGGAGTGGGCCCCGGTGGCCGAGGTCCCGGTGGCCGAGGTGCCGGTCGGGGCGTGGGCGCTGATCGGCGCCGACCGGTTCGGTCTGGTCGAGGCGCTGGCCGCGGCCGGTGTGCCGGTCCGGTCCTTCACCGGTCCGGCCGAGGCGGCCGGGGCCGAGCCGCAGGTCGTGCTGGTCTGTGCGGGGGCCGAGGAGGCCGAGGACGGCGACGTGGCCGGGGCCGCCCGCCGCCGCACCGCCGACGCGCTGGCGCTGGCCCAGGAGTGGCTGGCCGAGGAGCGCCTGGAGAACGCCCGGCTGGTGGTCGTCACCCGGGGCGGCGTGGCCGCCGGGGAGGGCGAGGCCGTGGCCGACCTGGCCGCCGCCGCCGTCCGGGGCCTGCTGCGCTCGGCGCAGTCGGAGAACCCCGGCCGGCTGGTCCTGGTGGACCTGCCCGCCACCGGTACGGCCGAGCGGATCGCCGTTCTGCCGGGCGTCCTCGCCACCGGCGAACCGGAGCTGGCCCTCCGTGACACGGCCGTGCTGGGTCGGCGGCTGGGCCGTCCGTCCGGCGCTGGAGCAGCGGTTGAACGCCCCGTGGGCCGCGCGGCCGACGGCTCGCGGACGCTGCTGGTGACCGGCGGGACGGGCACCCTGGGCGGTCTGGTGGCCCGGCACCTGGTGGTGACCGGGCAGGTCAACGGCGTGGTGCTGACCAGCCGTTCGGGCCCCGCCGCCCCCGGCACGGCCGCGCTGGCGGCCGGGCTGGCGCAGCTGGGCGCCCCGGTCCGGATCGTGGCGTGCGACGTGGCGGACCGGGACGCGCTGGCCGCGCTGCTGGCCACGATCCCGGCCGACCGCCCGCTGGGCTCCGTCTTCCACGCCGCCGGGATCATCGACGACGGCGTGATCGGTACCCTCACCGCCGACCGGCTGGCGGCGGTCATGCGGCCGAAGGTCGACGCCGCGTGGCACCTCCACGAACTCACCCGGGACCTGGACCTGGCGCACTTCGTCCTGTTCTCCTCGGCCGCCGCCGTCTTCGGCGCACCGGGGCAGGGCAACTACGTCGCCGCCAACTCCTTCCTGGACGCGCTGGCCGGGTACCGCCGGGCCGCCGGCCTGGCGGGCCTGTCGCTGGCCTGGGGCCCCTGGGTGCACGAGGCGGGCATCGGCCGGGAGCTGGGCGAGCGGCTGCTTAGCCGGATCAGCCGGTCCGGGGTCGCGGCGCTGGGCGCCGACGAGGGCCTGGCCGTGCTGGACGAGGCGCTCACCCGCGGCGAGGCCGTCCTGGTGCCGGCCCGGCTGGACCTGGCGGACCTGCGGGCGCGGGCCGCCCGCAGCGGGGAGGTCCCGCCGCTGTGGCGGGCGCTGGCCGGTGGCCGGGTCCGGCGGGCCGCCGCCGCGGCCGGGACCGGCGCCGAGGCCGGCGAGGCGCTGCGGCACCGGCTGGCCGGGCTCTCCGGCCAGGACCGTGACCGGGCGCTGCTGGACCTGGTCCGGGCGCACGTGGCCGCGGTGCTCGGGCACGCCTCCGCCGAGGCGGTCGAGCCCACCCGGGCCTTCACCGACCTGGGCTTCGACTCGCTGACCGCGGTGGAGCTCCGGAACCGGCTGCGGACCGAGACCGGGCTGCGGCTGCCGGCCACGCTGGTCTTCGACCACCCCACCCCCGTCGCGCTGGCCGCGCTGCTGCGCGGCGAACTGGCGGGCGGCCTGCCCGCCGCGGCCCCGGCGGTCCGGCCGTCCGCCGCGGTGGCGGACGAGCCGATCGCGATCGTCGGCATGGCCTGCCGGTTCCCCGGCGGCGCCGCCGGCCCGGAGGAGCTGTGGGAGCTGCTGGCCTCGGGCCGGGACGCGATCGGCCCGTTCCCGCAGGACCGCGGCTGGGACCTCGACGCCCTGTACGACCCGGACACCGAGCACGCCGGGACGTCCTACACCCGCGAGGGCGGCTTCGTCCGGGACGTCAGCGGCTTCGACCCGGCGTTCTTCGGGATCTCGCCGCGCGAGGCGCTGGCGATGGACCCGCAGCAGCGGCTGCTCCTCGAAGTGTCCTGGGAGGCCTTCGAGCGGGCCGGGATCGACCCGGCCGCCCTGCGCGGCAGCCTGACCGGCGCCTTCGTCGGCGGCTACGGGTCGGGGTACGCCGGGATGAGCCTCGAAGGCGAGTCCGAGTTCGAGGGCATCGACGGCCATGTGATGACCGGGAACGCGACCAGCGTGCTCTCGGGCCGGCTGTCCTACACCTTCGGCCTGGAGGGGCCCGCCGTCACGATGGACACGGCGTGCTCCTCGTCGCTGGTGGCGCTGCACCTGGCCTGCCAGTCGGTCCGGGCGGGGGAGTGCTCGCTCGCACTCGCGGGCGGCATCACCGTCATGGCGGCCCCGGACGGCTTCATCGCCTTCTCCCAGGCGCGCGGGCTGGCCGTGGACGGCCGGTCCAAGGCGTTCGCCGCGTCCGCCGACGGGATGGGCATGGCCGAGGGCGTCGGCATGCTCGTGGTGGAGCGGCTGTCCGACGCGCGCCGCAACGGGCACCCGGTGCTCGCGGTGGTGCGCGGTTCGGCGATCAACCAGGACGGCGCGTCCAACGGCCTCACCGCCCCCAACGGGCCTTCGCAGCAGCGGGTGATCCGGGCCGCGCTGGCCAGTGGCGGCCTGACGGCCGCCGACGTGGACGCGGTCGAGTCGCACGGCACGGGCACCAAGCTCGGCGACCCGATCGAGGCCCAGGCGCTGCTGGCGACCTACGGGCAGGACCGCCCCGAGGACCGTCCGGTCTGGCTGGGGTCGGTGAAGTCCAACCTCGGGCACACCCAGGCGGCCGCCGGGGTGGCCGGGGTGATGAAGATGCTGCTGGCGCTCCAGCACGAGGAACTGCCGCGGACGCTGCACGTGGACGAGCCGTCCCCGCACATCGACTGGTCGGCCGGGCACGTGCGGCTGCTCACCGAGCCGGTGCCGTGGCGGGCGAACGGACGGCCGCGCCGGGCGGGCGTCTCCTCGTTCGGGATCAGCGGCACCAACGCGCACATCATCCTGGAGGAGGCACCGGCGGCCGACGCCGTCGAGCCCGCGGCGCCGGCGCCGTCCGGGGCCGGCGCGTGGGTGCTGTCGGGCCGCTCGCCCAAGGCACTGGCGGGCCAGGCGGGCCGGCTGCGCGAGTGGGTGGCCGCCCGGCCCGGGGCGGAGCCGGCCGACCTGGCCTGGTCGCTGGTCGCGACCCGGTCCCTGTTCGAGCACCGGGCCGTGGTCGTGGGCGGGAACGGCGCGGAGCTGGCGGCCGGGCTGGAGAGCCTGGCGGCGGGCGTGTCCGCGGGGTCGGTGGTGTCGGGCGTGGCCCGGGCCGACGCGCGGCCGGTGTTCGCCTTCCCCGGCCAGGGTTCGCAGTGGGTCGGGATGGGCCGTGAACTGGCCTCGGTGAACCCGGTGTTCGCCGCCCGGCTGGCGGAGTGCGAGGCGGCGCTGGCGCCGTATGTGGACTGGTCGCTGGGTGAGGTCCTGGCGGGCGCCGAGGGCGCGCCGGAGTTGAAGGCGGCGGATGTCGTCCAGCCGGCGCTGTGGGCGGTGATGGTGTCGCTGGCGGCGGTCTGGGAGGCCGCCGGGGTGGTGCCCGAGGCGGTGGTCGGTCACTCGCAGGGTGAGATAGCGGCGGCGACTGTCGCGGGGATGCTGTCGCTGGAGGACGGCGCCCGCGTGGTGGCGCTGCGCTCTCAGTCGTTGAAGGTGCTGGCCGGGCTCGGCGGGATGCTGTCGGTGAGCCGGAGCGCCGCGGTGGTGGAGGAGCGGATCGCCCGGTTCGGTGAGCGGCTGTCGCTGGCGGCCGTCAACGGGCCGTCGGCGGTGGTGGTTTCGGGTGAGCCGGAGGCGCTGGAGGAGCTGAAGGCGGAGTTCGAGGCCGAGGGCGTGCGCGCCCGGCTGGTCGCGGTGGACTACGCCTCGCACTCGGCGCAGGTCGAGCGGCTGGAAGCGGAGATCATGTCCGTGCTGGCCGCGGTGGAACCGCGTCCGGGCCGGATCCCGATGGTGTCCGCGATGACCGGGGAGACGCTGACCGGTGAGGAGTTGGAGGCCGCCTACTGGTACGGCAGCCTGCGCGCCACGGTGCACTTCGACCGGGCGGTGCGGACCCTGGCGGGCCAGGGGCACCGGGTGTTCGTCGAGGTCTCCCCGCACCCGGTGCTGCTCGGCGCGATGACCGAGTCCCTGGAGGAGGTCACCCAGGAAGCCGGGCCGGGCGCGGTGCCCGCCGCCGTCTGCGGCACCCTGCGGCGTGACGACGGCGGCGCCCAGCGCCTGCTGACCTCGCTCGCCGAGGCCTTCGTGAACGGCGCGGCCGTCGACTGGACGGCCGTCCTCCCGGCCGGCCGGCGGGTGGACCTGCCGACGTACGCCTTCCGGCATGACCGCTTCTGGCCGAAGGTCCCGTCGGCGCTGCCGGCGGGCGGCCCGGCCACCGGCCGGGACGGGGCGGCCACACCGGCCGAGTCCGCGTTCTGGGCGGCCGTCGAGGGCGGCGACCTGGAGCAGCTCGCGGACACCCTGGCGATCGAGGACGGGCGCGAGCGGCTCGGCGAACTGCTGCCCGCGCTGACGACGTGGCGGCGCCACGACCTGGACCGCTCGACCACCGCGAGCTGGCGCTACCGGATGGGCTGGGCGCCGGTCGCCGAGCCCGACCCGGGCGTGCTCACCGGCACCTGGCTCGTCGCGGTGCCCGAGGCGGACGCCGCCGGCGACCTGGCGCAGGGCTGCGCGGTCGCGCTGGGTGTGCGCGGGGCCGAGGTCGTGCCGGTCGAGGTCCCGGCCGGGACGACGGACCGCGCCGTCCTGTCCGCGCTGCTCGCCCGGGCGCTCCGGGAGGCGGGCGCGGAGCCGTCCGGCGTGACCGGCGTGCTGTCGCTGCTCGCGCTGGACGGGACGCCGCTGCCGGACCACCCGGTGGTGACCGGCGGGCTGGCCGCCACCCTGACCCTCATCCAGGCGCTCGGCGACGCCGGGATCGAGGCACCGCTCTGGCCGGCCACCCGCGGCGCGGTCGCGGCCACGCCCGGCGAGCTGCCGACCGCTCCGGCGCAGGCACAGGTCTGGGGCCTCGGCCGGGTCGTCGCCCTGGAGCACCCGGACCGCTGGGGCGGTCTGATCGACCTGCCCGAGGTGCTGGACGACCGGGCCGGCGCCCGGCTGGTCGCGGTGCTCGCCGGCTGTGGCGAGGACCAGGTCGCCATCCGCCCGGCCGGGATGCTGGGCCGCCGGATGAGCCGGGCCGCCGGGGTGCGGGCCGGTGAGGACCGCTGGACCCCGCGCGGCAGCGTGCTGATCACCGGCGGCACCGGCGCCATCGCCGGGCACGTGGCCCGCTGGCTGGCCGAAGGGGGCGCGCCGCGCGTCGTGCTGACGGGCCGTTCCGGCCCGGCGGCCGCCGGGGTCGCGGCCACGGTCGCCGAACTGGCGGAGCGCGGCACCGCGGTGGACATCGTCTCCTGCGACGTGAGCGACCGCGCGGCGCTGGCCGGGCTGGTGGACCGGATCGGGAAGACCGGTCCGGCGCTGTCCTCGGTGCTGCACACCGCCGCCGTCCTGGACGACGGCGTCGTCGACCGCCTCACCCCGGCCCGCCTGGAGACGGTGCTGGCCGCCAAGGCCGCGAGCGCCGCCCACCTCGACGAGCTGACCGCCGACCTCGACCTGGACGCCTTCGTGCTGTTCTCCTCCGCGGCGTCGACCCTCGGCTCCGCCGGGCAGGGCAACTACGCGGCCGCCAACGCCCACCTCGACGCCCTGGCCGAGAACCGGCGGGCCCGCGGGCTGACCGGTCTGTCGGTGGCCTGGGGCCAGTGGGGCGGCGGCGGCCTGGCGGAGTCCAAGGAGGCGATCCGGGAGCGGATGAAGAAGCTCCCGATGTCGGCGATGGACCCGCAGCTGGCGGTCCGGGCCCTGGACGAGTCGCTGCGCGGCCCCGACGCCGTGGTGACGGTGATGGACGTGGACTGGGCCCTGCTGGCGCAGACCGCGGTGGACCTGCCGAAGGCCCCGCTGGTGCGGGACCTGCCGGAGGTCCGCCGGATCGCCACCACCGCCGCCGCCCGGCCCGCCGAGGCGGCCGGCCCGGGCGAGGGCGAGCTGGGCCGGCGGCTGGCCGGCCTGGACCGGGCCGAGCAGGAGCGGCTGCTGTCGGACCTCGTACGGGCCGAGGCGGCCGTGGTCCTGGGCCACGCGTCGGCGGACGGGGTCCAGGCCCAGCAGGCCTTCAAGGACCTCGGGTTCGACTCGCTGACCGCGGTGGAGATCCGCAACCGGTTGAACACCGCGACCGGACTGCGGGTGCCCGCTACGTTGATTTTCGACTACCCCACCCCGGTGGCGGTGGCCGCCTGGCTGCGCACCGAACTCGCCCCGGACGAGGCGGACTCGGTGCCGGTGCTCGACGACCTCGACCGGCTCGAATCCAGCCTGTCCGGTCCGGCACCCGACCAGGACACGAGCGAGCGAATCACGAGGCGGCTGCAGAGCATTCTGTCGAAGTGGATCGAGAAGCAGGGCGAAGCGGAATCCGGCAGCGGCGAGGTTGAACTCGAATCGGCGACACCCGACCAGGTGTTTGAGTTTCTCGACAAGGAACTTGGTCTGTCCAACTAGTTACTTCGCGCTAATTGACGGCATGTTTTGGTAAGGGGTCACTGTGGATAACCAAGAGAAACTCTTCGACTACCTCAAGAAGACCGCGGCCGAGCTCCAGGAGACGCGCAAGCGCCTGCACAAGCTGGAGGCCGGCGAGTACGAGCCGCTGGCGATCGTCGGCATGGCGTGCCGCTACCCGGGCAACGTGGAGACCCCGGAGGACCTCTGGGAGCTGCTGGCGGCCGGCGGCGACGCGGTGGGCGACTTCCCCACCGACCGCGGCTGGGACCTGGAGAGCATCTACGACCCGGACCCGGAGAAGTCCGGCCGGTCGTACACCCAGTCCGGGGCCTTCGTGAAGGACGCCAGCGGATTCGACGCCGCGTTCTTCGGGATCAGCCCGCGGGAAGCCGTCGCGATGGACCCGCAGCAGCGCCTGCTGCTCGAAGTCGCCTGGGAGGCGCTGGAGCGCGCGGGAATCGACGCGGGAACGCTCAAGGGCAGCCGGACCGGCGTTTTCGTCGGTGGTTTCACCTCGAACTACCTGGTGAACCTGGAGCTGGCGGAAGGGGGCACGGCCGGGCTGGAAGGCCACATGATGACCGGCAACCTGACCGCCGTGCTCTCCGGCCGGGTCTCCTACGTCATGGGCCTGGAGGGTCCCGCCGTCACGGTGGACACGGCGTGCTCCTCCTCGCTGGTCGCGCTGCACCTGGCCTGCCAGGCGATCCGCGCCGGGGAGTGCTCGATGGCACTCGCCGGCGGCGTGACCGTGCTGGCGCAGCCCGGCATGTTCGTCGAGTTCTCCCGCCAGCAGGGCCTGTCGGTGGACGGCCGCTGCCGCGCCTTCTCCGACGACGCGAACGGCACCGGCTGGGCCGAGGGCACCGGCATGCTCGTCGTGGAGAAGCTCTCCGACGCGCGCCGCAACGGGCACAAGGTGCTCGCGGTGATCCGCGGCTCGGCGATCAACCAGGACGGCGCGTCCAACGGTCTGACCGCCCCGAACGGCCCCTCGCAGCAGCGGGTGATCCGCGCCGCGCTGGAGAGCTCCCGGCTGTCCGCCGCCGACATCGACGCGGTGGAGGCCCACGGCACGGGCACCAAGCTCGGCGACCCGATCGAGGCGCAGGCGCTGCTGGCGACGTACGGCCAGGAGCGCGGCGGCGGGCAGCCGCTCTGGCTGGGGTCGGTGAAGTCCAACCTCGGACACACCCAGGCCGCCTCCGGGGTGGCCGGCGTGATCAAGATGGTGATGGCGCTGCGCAACGGCCGGTTGCCGCGGACGCTGCACGTCAACGAGCCCACCCCGCACGTCGACTGGTCCGCCGGTGAGGTGGAGCTGCTGACCGAGTCCGTCCCGTGGCCGGCCGGCGAGCGGGTCCGCCGCGCGGGCGTGTCGTCGTTCGGCGGCAGCGGCACCAACGCCCACCTGATCCTGGAGGAGGCACCCGCCGAGGAGGACGCGGCCGAGCCGGTGGAGGCGGCGCCGCGGGTCGTCTCGGGCGCCGGCGCCTGGCCGGTGTCGGGCCGTTCGGCCGAGGGGCTGGCGGCGCAGGCCGGCCGGCTGCGGGACTGGGTGGCGGCGCGGCCGGAGGCGGAGCCCGCGGACGTGGCGTGGTCGCTGGCGACCATGCGCGCGACCTTCGAGCACCGCGCCGTGGTCGTGGGCGGGGACCGCGCGGAGCTGGCGGCCGGGCTGGAGAGCCTGGCCGACGGCGTGCCCAGTGGCGCCGTCGTCGCGGGCGTGGCCCGGGCCGACGCGCGGCCGGTGTTCGTCTTCCCCGGTCAGGGTTCGCAATGGCTCGGCATGGGCCAGGAGTTGGCGCGGTCGAGCCCGGTGTTCGCGGCGCGCCTCGCGGAGTGCGAGGCGGCGCTGGCGCCGTATGTGGACTGGTCGCTGGCCGATGTCCTCGCGGGCGCCGAGGGTGCGCCGGAGTTGAAGGCGGCGGATGTCGTCCAGCCGGCGCTGTGGGCGGTGATGGTGTCGCTGGCGGCGGTCTGGGAGGCGGCGGGCGTCACGCCCGATGCGGTGGTCGGTCACTCGCAGGGTGAGATAGCGGCGGCGACTGTCGCGGGGATGCTGTCGCTGGAGGACGGCGCCCGGGTGGTGGCGCTGCGTTCTCAGTCGTTGAAGGTGCTGGCCGGGCTCGGCGGGATGCTGTCGGTGAGCCGGAGCGCCGCGGTGGTGGAGGAGCGGATCGCGCGCTTCGGTGAGCGGCTGTCGCTGGCGGCCGTCAACGGGCCGTCGGCGGTGGTGGTTTCGGGTGAGCCGGAGGCGCTGGAGGAGCTGAAGGCGGAGTTCGAGGCCGAGGGCGTGCGCGCCCGGCTGGTCGCGGTGGACTACGCCTCGCACTCGGCGCAGGTCGAGCGGCTGGAAGCGGAGATCATGTCCGTGCTGGCCGCGGTGGCTCCGCGTCCGGGCCGGATCCCGATGGTGTCCGCGATGACCGGGGAGACGCTGACCGGTGAGGAGTTGGACGCCGCCTACTGGTACGGCAGCCTGCGCGCCACGGTGCACTTCGACCGGGCGGTGCGGACCCTGGCGGGCCAGGGGCACCGGGTGTTCGTCGAGGTCTCCCCGCACCCGGTGCTGCTCGGTGCGATGACCGAGTCCCTGGAGGAGGTCACCCAGGAAGCCGGGCCGGGCGCGGTGCCCGCCGCCGTCTGCGGCACGCTGCGCCGTGACGACGGCGGCGCGACCCGCCTGGTCACCTCCTTCGCCGAGGCCTTCGTCAGCGGCGCGGCCGTCGACTGGGCCGCCGTGCTCCCGGCCGGACCGGGAGTGGACCTGCCGACCTACGCCTTCCAGCACGAACGGTTCTGGCCCAAGGGCACGCTGGGCGAGCTGCGCTCCGCGCGCCCGGGCGGCGACGCGCTGTCGCTCGGCCTGGGCGCGGTGGGCCACCCCATGCTCGGCGCGGTGGTGGAACTGGCCGGCGGCGCGGGCCTGGTGTGCATGGGCCGGGTGTCGCTGCGCACGCACGCCTGGCTGGCCGACCACGCCGTCGGCGGCGTCGTCCTGCTGCCCGGCACCGGCTTCGTGGAGCTGGCGGTGCGCGCCGGTGACCAGGTGGGCTGCGGCCTGCTGGAGGAACTGACGCTGCACGCACCGCTGGTGCTGCCCGCCGACCGCGGCGGGGTCCAGCTCCAGGTGGTCGTGGCCGCGCCCGACGCCGAGGGCCGCCGCGGGGTCGAGGTGTTCTCCCGCCCCGAGGAGACGGCCGCCCCGCAGGCCTGGGTCCTGCACGCGAGCGGTGTGGTCGCCCCCGCCACCGCGGCCGGGCGGACCGACGAGGACTTCCTGGTGTGGCCGCCGAAGGACGCCGCACCGGTGGACATCACCGACGTGTACGCGGTGCACCTCGCCGAGGTGTACGGCCCGACGTTCCACGGCCTGCGGGCCGCCTGGCGCCGGGGCGAGGACGTCTTCGCCGAGGTCGCGCTGCCCGAGGAGGCGGCGGCCGAGGCCGGCGCGTTCGGCCTGCACCCGGCGCTGCTCGACGCCGCCCTGCACGCCTCGCTGCTGGCGGAGCCGGTCGTCGAGGCCGAGCCGGGCCAGGTGCCGATGCCGTTCGCGTGGACCGGCGTCGAGCTGCACGCCGGTGGCGCGTCGGTGCTGCGGGTGCGGCTGCGCCAGGACGCCCAGGGCGGTGTGTCGCTGACCGCCGCGGACGCCACCGGCGCACCCGTGGTGTCGGTGGGGTCGCTGGTGAAGCGACTCGTCGCGATGGACCAGCTGCGCTCCGCGCAGAACGAGTTGAACGACTCGCTGTTCGTCCAGGAGTGGACCGAGGTGCCCGCCGGCGCCGCCCCGGCCGGCGAGTGGGCGCTGATCGGCGCCGACCGCTTCGGGCTGGTCGACGAGCTGGGCGCCGCCGCCGTGCCGGTGCGCGCCTTCGCCGGCATCGCCGAGCTGGCCGCCGCCGTCGAGACGGGCGAGGCCGCTCCCGGCACCGTCCTGCTGTGCGCGGACGCCCTGCTCGGCGGGGACGCGGACCAGGGCGCCGGCCTCCCGGACACGGTGCGCCGGGCCGGTGCCGAGGCACTGCGGCTGGTGCGCGAGTGGCTGGACGAACCACGCCTGGACGCCGCGCGGTTGGTGGTCGTCACCCGGGGCGCCGTGGACGCCGGCGGCGAGCCGGTGACGGACCTGGCGGCGGCCTCCGTACGGGGGCTGCTGCGGTCCGCCCAGGCCGAGAACCCGGGCCGGCTGGTCCTGGCCGACCTCCCGGCCGTCGAGGCCGGCGCCCGAAGCGCGCTGCTGACCACCGTGGTCGGCGGCGACGAGCCCGAGCTGGCGATCCGCGGCGAGGCCGCCTACGGCCGGCGCCTGACCCGACCCTCGGGCGAGCTGGAGGCGGTCAGCTGGCCGGCCGACCCGGTGGCCGACCCGGCGGCGCGTTCGCTGCTGGTGACGGGCGGCACCGGGACGCTGGGCGGGCTGGTCGCCAAGCACCTGGTGGCGACCGGCCGGGCCGGCGGTGTGGTGCTGACCAGCCGCTCCGGCCCGGCCGCCGCCGGAGCCGCCGCGCTGGCGGCCGAGCTGGCGGAGCTGGGCGTCTGGGTCCGGATCGTCGCGTGCGACGCGGCCGACCGGGACGCGCTGGCCGAGGTGCTGGACCGGATCCCGGCCGAGAACCCGCTGGGCTCCGTGGTCCACTCGGCCGGCGTCGTCGACGACGGCGTGATCGCCTCCCTGACGCCGGAGCGGCTGGCGGCCGTCATGCGGCCGAAGGTCGACGCGGCCTGGAACCTGCACGAGCTGACGGCCGGGCTGGACCTGGAGCGCTTCGTCCTGTTCTCGTCCGCGGCCTCCACCTTCGGCGCGGCCGGCCAGGCCAGCTACGTGGCGTCGAACTCCTTCCTGGACGCCCTGGCCGGGTACCGCCGGGCCGCCGGCCTCGCGGGGATGTCGCTGCAGCTCGGCCCGTGGATGCACGAGGCGGGCATCGGCCGGAACCTGGACCGGACCTCGCTGTCGCGGATCGACCGCGGCTTCGTCCCGCTCGGCGCCGAGGACGGCCTGGTCGTCATGGACGTGGCGCTGGCCCGGGACGAGGCGGTGCTGATGCCCGCCCGCCTCGATCTGGCGGCGCTGCGGGCGCAGGCCGCCGGCAGCGCGGATGTCCCGCCGCTGTGGCGCACGCTGGCCGGGGTGTTCGTCCGGCGCACGGCCGTCTCGGCCGCCGCCACCGGCACCGGCGCCGACGCGGCCGAGGCGCTCCGGCGCCGGCTCGCGGCGGTCTCCGGCCCCGAGCGGGACCGGGTGCTGCTGGACCTCGTCCTCGCCCATGTCGCCGCCACGCTGGGGCACGCCTCGGCGGACGCGATCGACACCGGCCGCCCGTTCACCGACGTCGGCTTCGACTCGCTGACCGCCGTCGAGCTGCGCAACCGCCTGAACGCCGAGACCGGCCTGCGGCTGCCCGCGACGCTGGTCTTCGACTACCCCACCCCGACCGCGCTCGCCACGCTGCTGCGCGGCGAGCTGGCGGGCGACCTGCCCGCCGTCGCGGCACCCGCCGCACCGGTGGCCACCGGCGCCGCGGACGAGCCCATCGCGATCGTCGGCATGGCCTGCCGCTTCCCCGGCGGCGCGGCCAGCCCCGAGGAGCTGTGGCGCCTACTGGCCTCGGGCTCGGACGCGATCGGCCCGTTCCCGCGCGACCGCGGCTGGGACTTGGAGAGCCTCTACCCGGACACCGACCCGCACGGCGAGTCGTACACCCAGGCCGGCGGCTTCGTCCAGGACGCCAGCGCCTTCGACGCGGGGTTCTTCGGCATCTCGCCGCGTGAGGCGCTGGCGATGGACCCGCAGCAGCGGCTGCTGCTGGAGACCTCCTGGGAGGCGTTCGAGCGGGCCGGGATCGACCCCGCGACGCTGCGCGGCAGCCAGACCGGCGCCTTCGTCGGCGGCTACAGCTCCCGGTACGCGACCGACGTCCAACTGGAGGGCACCGAGGTCGTCGAGGGCCACCTGGTGACCGGGAACGCGACCAGCGTGCTCTCGGGCCGGCTGTCCTACACCTTCGGCCTGGAGGGCCCGGCGGTCACGGTGGACACGGCGTGCTCCTCCTCGCTGGTGGCGCTTCACCTGGCCGCCCAGGCGCTGCGTTCCGGTGAGTGCTCGCTCGCCCTGGCCGGCGGGGCCACCGTCACCGCCACCCCCGGGGTGTTCGTGGCCTTCGCCAAGGCCGGCGGCATCTCGATGGACGGGCACTGCAAGTCCTTCGCCGCGGCGGCCGACGGCTCCGGCTTCGCCGAGGGCGCGGGCATGCTCGTGGTGGAGCGGCTGTCGGACGCGCGGCGCAACGGGCACAAGGTGCTCGCGGTGATCCGCGGCTCGGCGATCAACCAGGACGGCGCGTCCAACGGTCTGACCGCCCCCAACGGGCCCTCCCAGCAGCGGGTGATCCGCGCGGCGCTGGCCAGCGCCCGGGTGTCGCCCGCCGACGTGGACGTGGTGGAGGCGCACGGTTCGGCGACCACGCTGGGCGACCCGATCGAGGCACAGGCGCTGATCGCCACCTACGGCCAGGACCGGCCGGAGGGCCGGCCGCTGTGGCTGGGGTCGGTGAAGTCGAACATCGGGCACACCCAGGCCGCGGCCGGTGTGGCCGGGGTGATGAAGATGGTGCTGGCGCTGCAGAACGAGCAGCTCCCGCAGACGCTGCACGTGGACGAGCCGACCCCGCACGTGGACTGGTCGGCGGGCGAGGTGCGGCTGCTGACCGAGCCGGTGGCGTGGCCCACCGGCGAGCACGTCCGCCGGGCCGGCGTGTCCGGCTTCGGAATGAGCGGTACCAACGTGCACGTCATCCTGGAGGAGGCGCCGGCCGCGGTCGCCGAGGAGGCGGAGGCCCTGGACGAGCCGGCCGGTGAGGCCGGGGCGGTGGCGGTGCTGGAGCCGGCCGGGCCGGTGGCGTGGCCGGTGTCGGCGCAGTCGTCGGAGGCGTTGGCGGGTCAGGCGGATCGGTTGCGGGAGTGGGTGTCGGCGCGGTCGTCGGTGGATCCGGTGGATGTGGCGTGGTCGTTGGCGGCGACGCGGTCGGTGTTCGAGCACCGGGC
>NZ_JBEPAA010000064.1:0-45230 GCF_040298365.1 Kitasatospora sp. NPDC001603 | reverse complement strand
TCAGGCCGGCTACCCGTCGTCGCCTTGGTAGGCCATTACCCCACCAACAAGCTGATAGGCCGCGGGCTCATCCTGCA
The DNA here is from genome assembly GCF_040298365.1 of Kitasatospora sp. NPDC001603. Lineage (NCBI taxonomy): Bacteria > Bacillati > Actinomycetota > Actinomycetes > Kitasatosporales > Streptomycetaceae > Kitasatospora > Kitasatospora sp. NPDC001603. The sequence continues at coordinate 45,153 of NZ_JBEPAA010000064.1, read as the reverse complement.
CCGCCGGAGCTTTACACCCACCCCCATGCGGAGGAAGGTCATATCCGGTATTAGACCCCGTTTCCAGGGCTTGTCCCAGAGTGCAGGGCAGATTGCCCACGTGTTACTCACCCGTTCGCCACTGATCCACCCCGAAGGGCTTCACCGTTCGACTTGCATGTGTTAAGCACGCCGCCAGCGTTCGTCCTGAGCCAGGATCAAACTCTCCGTGAATGTCTTCCCGACTGTGCTCAATGAAGAGCGCGGGCTGCACTCGCGTCGAGCGGCACGGCAACCACCGGAATAGGGCGGCCCCGCGCACTGCGTCCTCGCTAGTGTTTACTTCATAAAGGAATCTCCAACCCCGATCACAAGGATCAAGGCCGGGGATGTCAACATATCTGGCGTTGACTTTTGGCACGCTGTTGAGTTCTCAAGGAACGGACACTTCCTTCGGACCGCCTTCCAGCGGGCCCTCCGGGCGCTTCGTTCTTTCGTGTTTCCAGCTTACCAGATGTTTTCCGCTCCGTTTACCGGTGCTTTTCGCTTCTGAAATCTGCTGTTAACCGTCGACTTGCGGCGACTCGACCAACCATAGCGGGTCGTCGGCCGGAGCGCGAATCGGGGCACGCCGAGCTTCACCCGCTCGGAGGCATGATTTGTTGCTCTCGCGAGCATATACAGCAATGGTCCCGATTCGCCAAGATGCCTGTAGAGTGCGGCGCATCGGCCAAGAGGACTAGACCACTAGCGGTCGGTGAGATGGCCGGCCGGTGAGGGCGGGCAGGGCGTGAGTGTTCGCCCGGGAATGTCAGCAGATGTCCGAAGTTGACATGATTTAGGCTTCAGTCGATGCCCTTGCCGCAGTTCGCGGCCGCTCTCTGTACTGCGCACTTGGGAGGCTCAACCATGACCACTGTGACGTCGCCGCTGACCGGCCGTGTCGTCGGGCTCGCCGGCGTGCCCGACCCGGTCTTCTCCGGCGCGATGGTCGGCCCCGGCACCGCGATCGACCCGGTGCGCCGGCCGACCGAGGCCGTGGCCCCGGTGGACGGTGTCGTCGTCTCCATGCACCCCCACGCGTTCGTCGTCGTGGACGCGGACGGACACGGCGTGCTGACGCACCTCGGCATCGACACCGTGCAGCTCAACGGCGAGGGCTTCGAGCTCCTCGTCAACAAGGGCGACACGGTGACCCGCGGCCAGGCCGTCATCAAGTGGGACCCGGCCGCCGTCGAGGCCGCGGGCAAGTCGCCGATCTCGCCGATCGTCGCTCTGGAGGCCGCCCCCGACTCGCTCGGCGACCTCCGCGAGGACGGGGACGTCGCCGTGGGCGACGCCCTCTTCAGCTGGAGCTGACCTCTTTCTTTACTGCAGACCCGCCCCTCCGGTCTCGGTGGGGCGGCCCGGCACACAGCGGTACCCGGCGGGGCCGCTTCTCTCAGCGGAGACAGGTGACATGGAGAAGACGCTGCGCGGCGTGGGTGTGAGCCACGGGGTCGCGATCGGCCAGGTGCGGCACATGGGGACGGCGGTGCTGGAGCCGTCGGCCACCCAGATCCCGACCGAGGACGCCCCCCGTGAGCAGGCCCGCGCCCAGGCTGCCGTCGAGGCGGTGGCCGCGGACCTGATCGCCCGCGGCAACCTGGCCGGCGGCGAGGCGCAGGCCGTGCTGGAGGCCCAGGCGCTGATGGCCCAGGACCCGGAGCTGATGGCCGACGTGGCCCGCCGGATCACCGTCGGCAGCAGCGCCGAGCGCGGCGTCTACGACGCCTTCGCCGCCTACCGCGCGCTGCTCGCCTCCGCCGGGGAGTACCTGGCCGGCCGGGTCGCCGACCTGGACGACGTGCGCAACCGCATCGTGGCGCGGCTGCTGGGCGTGCCGATGCCGGGCGTTCCGGACAGCGACGAGCCGTACGTGCTGTTCGCCCGTGACCTGGCGCCGGCCGACACCGCGCTGCTGGACCCGACCCTGGTGCTCGGCTTCGTGACCGAGGAGGGCGGGCCGACCAGCCACAGCGCCATCCTCGCCCGCGCCCTGGGCGTGCCGGCCGTCGTCGCGCTGCCGGGCGCGACCGATGTCGCCGAGGGCACCGTGGTCGCGGTGGACGGTAGCTCCGGCGACGTGCTGCTGGAGCCGTCGCAGGAGAAGCAGGACGAACTGCGCCGCGCGGCCGCCGAGCGCAAGGCCGCGCTGGCCGCCTCGTCCGGACCGGGGCAGACCTCGGACGGGCACCGGGTGCCGCTGCTCGCCAACGTCGGCGGTCCCGCGGACCTGCCGGCCGCGCTGGAGGCCGGGGCGGAGGGCGTGGGCCTGTTCCGCACGGAGTTCCTCTTCCTGGACGACTCGGCCAAGGCTCCCAGCGAGGAGAAGCAGGTCGAGGCGTACCGCAAGGTGCTGGAGGCGTTCCCGGAGGGCCGGGTCGTGGTCCGGGCGCTGGACGCGGGCGCGGACAAGCCGCTGGACTTCCTGACCCCCGCCGACGAGCCCAACCCGGCGCTGGGTGTGCGCGGTCTGCGGACCCTGCTGGAGCACCCCGAGGTCATGCGGACCCAGCTGCGCGCGCTGGCGAAGGCGGCCGAGGGGCTGCCGGTGCACCTTGAGGTGATGGCCCCGATGGTGGCCGACCGCAAGGACGCCAAGGACTTCGCGGACGCGTGTCGCCAGGCCGGGCTGAGCGCCAAGTACGGGGCGATGGTGGAGATCCCGTCGGCGGCGCTGCGGGCGCGGTCGATCCTCCAGGAGGTGGAGTTCCTCTCGCTGGGGACCAACGACCTCGCGCAGTACACCTTCGCCGCCGACCGCCAGGTGGGTGCGCTGGCGCGGCTGCAGGACCCGTGGCAGCCGGCTCTGCTGGACCTGGTCGCCTTCTCGGCCGAGGCCGCCCGGGCCACCGGCAAGAGCTGTGGTGTCTGCGGCGAGGCCGCCTCCGACCCGCTGCTCGCCGTGGTCCTGACCGGGCTCGGCGTCACCAGCCTCTCCATGGGCGCGGCGTCGATCCCCTATGTGCGGGCGACGCTGGCCAAGTACACGCTGGCGCAGTGCCGCCGGGCCGCCGAGGCCGCCCGCGCCGCGGACAGCGCCGAGGACGCGCGGGCCGCGGCCCAGCAGGTGCTGTCCGGCGAGTGACACCCGGCGCGCGGCCGGAGCGAGGACTGCGAAGGGGTGCCCCCACCGTCATGGGGGCACCCCTTCGTGCTGTCCGGGTTCGTGCCGTCCGGGGTCAGGCCCGGCGGTCGCGGCGGAGCTGCTCGAAGTAGCGCAGGTGCTCGATGTCGTCGACCGAACCCGGGTTCACGGCCTGCTCCAGCGGGGTGCCGGAGAGCAGGCGCTTCACCGGGACCTCGATCCGCTTGCCGGTGAGGGTGTGCGGCAGGCCGCGGACGGCGATGACCTCGTCGGGGACGTGGCGCGGGGAGAGCTCGGTGCGCAGCGACGTGCGGATCCGGCCGACCAGGCCGTCGTCGAGGACCGCGCCGGGGGCGAGCACGACGAAGAGCGGCATCCAGTAGCCGCCGTCGGGCTCCTCCAGGCCGATGACCAGGGACTCGGCGATCTCGGGGAGGCGCTCGACGACCTCGTAGATGTCGGAGGAGCCCATCCGGACGCCCTGGCGGTTGAGCGTCGAGTCGGAGCGTCCGTGGATGACCACGGTGCCGCGGGAGGTGACGGTGATCCAGTCGCCGTGGCGCCAGATGCCGGGGTACATCTCGAAGTAGCTGTCGTGGTAGCGGGCGCCGTCGGGGTCGTTCCAGAAGCCGGTGGGCATGGACGGGATCGGCTTGGTGACGACGAGTTCGCCGACCGCGTCGGTGAGCGGGCGGCCGTGGACGTCCCAGGACTCGACGGCGGCGCCGAGGCAGGGGGCCTGGATCTCACCGAGGTACACCGGCAGGGTGGGGACGCCGCCGACGAAGCAGGAGCAGACGTCGGTGCCGCCGCTGACGGAGGCGAGCCAGACGTCCTGCTTGACCTCGTCGTAGATCCAGCGGAAGCCGTCGGGCGGGAGCGGGGAGCCGGTGGTGCCGATGCAGCGGACGGCGGAGAGGTCGAGGTCGCGGCCGGGGTGCAGCTCGGCCTTGCGGCTGGCGATGACGTAGGCCGCGGAGGTGCCGAGGACGGTGGCGCCGGTCCGGGCGGCGACGGACCAGAGGGCACCGGTGTCCGGGTGCCCGGGGCTGCCGTCGTAGGTGACGATCGTGGACCCGGTGAGCAGGCCGGCGAGGAGGAAGTTCCACATCATCCAGCCGGTGGAGGTGTACCAGAGGAAGCGGTCCTCGGGGCCGAGGTCCAGGTGGAGCCCGGCCTGCTTGAGGTGCTCCAGCAGGATGCCGCCCTGGCTCTGGACGATGGCCTTGGGCAGGCCGGTGGTCCCGGAGGAGTAGAGGACCCAGAGCGGGTGGTCGAAGGGGCCGGCCTCGAAGACCGGCTCGACGTCGTCGGCGACCAGGTCGTCCCAGTGCAGGGCGCCGTCGGGGGCGGGTGCGCCGAGCAGCGGGACGTGGACGACGGTGCGCAGGCTGGGGAGCTCGCGGCGGAGTTCGGCGACGACCTCGGCGCGGTCGTGGTCCTTGCCGCCGTAGTGGTAGCCGTCGACGGCGAAGAGGACGGCGGGCTCGATCTGCTGGAGGCGGTCGAGGACGCTGCGGGCGCCGAAGTCGGGGGCGCAGCTGGTCCATACGGCGCCGACGGCGGCGCTGGCGAGGAGGGCGACGGCGGCCTGCGGGATGTTGGGCAGGTAGGCGCTGACGCGGTCGCCGGGGCCGATGCCGCGGGCCCGGAGGGCGGCGGCGAGCGAGCCGACCTGGCGGCGGAGCTCGGACCAGGTGAGGACGGTCGGCTGCTCGGTGGTCTCGTCCAGGTGGAGGATCGCCGGCTTGTCGGCGTTGGCCTCGTCGTCGGCGGCGCGCAGGGCGTGCTCGGCGTAGTTGAGGCGGGCGCCGGGGAACCAGCGGGCGCCGGGCATGGCGGCTTCGGCGAGGACGGCTTCGGGGGCCTCGGTGAAGCGGACGCCGAACCACTGGGTGACGGCCGTCCAGAAGCGGTCGAGGTCCTCGGTGGACCAGCTGTGCAGGTCGGCGTAGCGCCGGGCGGCCTGCTCGTCGCTGTCGACGGGGGCCAGCGGGGCGGCCGGTGCGCCGTGGTGTTCGGCGGCCCAGGCCTGGAAGGCCACGAGGCCGGCGGCTGCGGCGCGAGCGGGGTTGGGGCGCCAGAGCGGCTGGTCCTGGGATGGGGTGCTCACGGTGGTGGTCTCCCGGCCGTTGGATGGGACGGGGGTGCTTGTGGCAGGGCCCGTCCGGTTGGGGCTGTCGGAGCAGACCATGCCATGTGATCGCGCGGTGCGCCAGGGTCTGCCGCGGCCGTGCGAGCCTGGTCAGCCCCGTCCCCGGGCACGGTCAGTGGTGGGCGTACTCACCGTTGAACCAGGCCTGGGAGACCCGGGTGTGGAAGGCGAAGACGAGGGCGGTCGTGGGGTCGGCGAGCTGCCAGCCCTCCGTCTCCTCGGTGGGGACCGAGGGCGGGAGCTCGGCGAGCGGGCGGGCGGGGAGCAGGCCGAAGAGGCAGAGGAAGCCGCCGTGCGTGTCGGAGTCGGTGGCGACCAGGGTGACGTCACCGGCCTCGGCCAGGATGCCGGTCTCCTCGCGCAGTTCGCGGACGCAGGCCTGCTGCCAGCTCTCCCCGTAGTCGACGTAGCCGCCGGGCAGGGCGAGTTGGCCGTAGCCGGGCTCGATGGTGCGGCGGATGACCACGAGGCCGGGCGCACCGCTCTCCTGGGTGACCGGGAGGAGGGTGACGACGACGGGCAGCGGGTTGCGGTAGCTGATCTCGGAGCAGCCGGGGCAGGTGCGGGGCCAGGCCGTGGTACCGGGCGGGTAGGGCGTGCCGCACCAGTGGCAGTGGGAGTTCGGCCGGTTGCTCGTCCTGCTCACCTCTTGAGTCGTCATGGCCGGATGGTAGTGCGCGGGCGCGACCGGTGGCGCCGGTCAGCGGATCTCGTCCTCCCGGGTGGGCCGGAGCAGCGCGGGGTGCAGGAGGTGGGCGTCGCCGGCGTGGTAGGTGCGGGCCCGTGGGCCGCCGCGGGCGCCGCCGCGCTCGGTGGTCGTCCCGGTGCTCTCGACGAAGCCGGGCACCGAGAGCACCTTGCGGTGGAAGTTGCCGGGGTGGAGCTTCTCGTCCCAGACCGCCTCGTAGACGGCGCGCAGCTCGGGGATGGTGAAGTCGTACTGGAGGAAGGCGGTGGCCAGCGGGCTGTACTCGATCTTCGCGCGGGCGCGGTCGAGGCCGTCGGCGACGATCCGGGCGTGGTCGAAGGCGAGCGTCGTGGTGCCGGCGGGGCCGTCGGCCGCGGGTTGGTGGCCGGTGTGCCCGCCGACGCCACCCCCGTGGGTGTCGGCGGGCACACCGGCGGCTGGGGACCGGCCGGTGGACGGCCGGAGGTCGAGGTCGGTGACGGCGTGCCAGGCGGCGGTGGCCGCGTCCGAGCCGGCCCGCGGGTCGGGCAGGTCGGGGGCGAAGGCGAGGTAGGCGACGGAGACCACGTGCATGCGCGGGTCCCGGGTGGGGGCGCCGTACGTCCCGAGCTGTTCGAGGTGGATCCGGCTGAGGGCGGCCTCGGCGTCGGCGGTGCCGAGCAGGCCGGTCTCCTCGGCGAGCTCGCGGGCGGCGGCCTCGTCGAGCCCTTCCTCGCCGGCCCGCAGGAAGCCGCCGGGCAGTGCCCAGTACCCCTGGTAGGGCGGCGCGGCGCGCTCGACCAGGAGGACGTGCAGGCTGCCGTGGCGCAGCGTCAGGGCGACGACGTCGACGGTGACGGCGACGGGCGTGTAGGCGCGCGGGTCGTAGGCGGCGAGCCAGTCGTTCTCGTGGGCGGGCGGTCGTTCCACGGTCATGGCGGGCTCCTCTCCGCTGGCGCTTCGTCGGGCCGGTCGGTCGCTGCCGGGTGTGGCGGGCGTGTCGTGCGGTCGGCGGTACCGGGAGGACCGGCGGGCCGCCGACCTGCCGTCGTTCTCGGGGTGAGCACAACGTAGCGATCCGGGGGCCGGGCGGCAAATGGTTTTCGGGCCGGCCGGGGGCGTCCGGTCTTCTACTCTGTGACCAGGAGCTTTGCCCCCGAGGAGGCCGCCATGCCCGCCCCTGCCCCGTCGGGCTTCGCCGCCGCGCTGGCCGCCGGTCCGCTGGTCCTGGACGGCGGGCTGTCCAACCAGCTGGCGGCGGCCGGCCATGACCTGTCGGACGCGCTGTGGTCGGCCCGGCTGCTGGCGGACGCCCCGGAGGCGGTGGTCGCCGCGCACCGGGCGTACTTCGAGGCCGGGGCGGAGGTCGCGATCACCGCGACCTACCAGGCGAGCTTCGAGGGGTTCGCCCGGCGCGGGCTGGGCCGGGCGGACGCGGAGCGGCTGCTGGCGCTCGGGGTGGAGCTGGCGCGCCGCGCCGCGGCGCCGGTCCGGGCGGACCGGCCGCTGTGGGTCGCCGCGTCGGTGGGGCCGTACGGCGCCGCGCTGGCCGACGGCTCGGAGTACCGGGGCCGGTACGGGCTGACGACCGCCGAGCTGGAGGCGTTCCACCGGCCGCGGCTGGAGGTGCTGGCGGCCGCCGGGCCGGACGTGCTGGCGCTGGAGACGGTGCCCGACGCGGACGAGGCACGGGCGCTGCTGCGGGCGGTGCACGGGCTGGGCGTGCCGGCCTGGCTGTCGTTCAGCGTGGCGGGCGACCGGACCAGGGCCGGGCAGCCGCTGGCGGAGGCCTTCGCGCTGGCCGCGGACGCCGACGAGGTGGTCGCGGTGGGGGTGAACTGCTGCACGCCGCAGGACGCCGACCGGGCGGTGGCGACGGCGGCCCGGGTGACCGGCAAGCCCGTGGTGGTCTATCCGAACAGCGGCGAGCGCTGGGACGCCGGGGCCCGTGCCTGGCGCGGTGCGGCGACGTTCGGCGTGCCCGGGGCAGCTCCCGGCGGCGGCCGGGCGGGGGTGGCGGGGTGGCTGGCCGACGGCGCGCGGCTGGTGGGCGGCTGCTGCCGGGTGGGCCCGCGGGAGATCGCGGCGCTGGCCGCCGAGGTGGCGCGCGAGCGGGACTGACCGCGCCGGAGGGAGATTACCGAGGGGGAAGGTGCACGGACGGGGCGCGGCCTGGCAGACTCGTCCCGTTACCACTGCGGTCGACATTGTCGACCGCCTGTCAGCGCGGAGGTACCGAATGCCCGGCCCGATCCAGTCGCTCTCCCGGGCCGCCGCGATCATGCGCCTGCTGGCCGGCGGCGAGCGCCGCCTGGGGCTGTCCGAGGTCGCGACGGCCCTGGGCCTCGCCAAGGGCACCGCCCACGGGATCCTGCGCACCCTCCAGCAGGAGGGGTTCGTCGAGCAGGACCCGGAGAGCGGCAAGTACCAGCTGGGCGCGGAGCTGCTGCGGCTGGGCCAGAGCTACCTGGACGTGCACGAGCTGCGCGCCCGGGCCCTGGTCTGGGCGGACGACCTGGCCAGGGCAGCCGGCGAGACCGTCTACCTCGGGGTGCTCCACCAGCAGGGCGTGCTGATCGTGCATCACGTCTTCCGTCCGGACGACACCCGGCAGGTGCTGGAGGTCGGCTCGATGCAGCCGCTGCACAGCACCGCCCTCGGCAAGGTGCTGCTGGCGTACGACCCGGTGGCCCGCGGGGAGCTGGGCGAGGGCCCGCTGGAGGCGTACACCGCGCGGACCCTGACCGACCTGGCGGACGTGGACGCCGAGGCGGCGCTGACCCGTGAGCGCGGCTGGACCGACTCGATCGAGGAGACCTGGGAGGGCGTGGCCTCGATCGGCGCGCTGATCCAGGACCGGCGGCGCAACCCGGTCGGCGCGGTCTGCGTCAGCGGCCCGGTGGAGCGGGTCTGCGAGGACGGCTTCGTGCGGCCCTCGCTGGTCGCCTCGGTGCGCAGCGCGGCCCGGGCGATCTCCCGGGACCTGGGCGCCGGACGGTTCTGACCCCGGCGCCGGCGGCCGCGGCCGCGGACATCTGACGTTCACGCTGAGGCGCGGACAGGCGGGATGCCTGTCCGCGCCTTAGCGTTTTGTCCATATTTGACGTGAGTCGATTGGTAACTTCGAGTGAAGGGTCACAGCTGCGTAACCCGGCCTTGACGTGAAGGCGGCCTGGGGAGGAAGCTTCCGCATGACGGTCGACATTGTCGAACGATGGCCGAGCAGATCACTCCCACAATGCGCTCACCCGCACAGCGATCGCTCAGCCACCTGCCCCCACCCGCACCTCCGGGCCATATGGACAAGGGAGTCTTTGTGTCCGCGTTCTCCAACGGCGACATCTTCGTCGGCGAAACCCTCGGCACCGCCGCGCTGATACTTCTCGGCGGCGGCGTCTGTGCCGCCGTGACGCTCAAGAAGTCGAAGGCCCTCAACGCCGGCTGGCTGGCGATCACCTTCGGCTGGGGCTTCGCGGTGATGATCGCCGCCTACATGTCGGCCCCCAAGTCGGGCGCACACCTGAACCCGGCCGTCACCCTGGCCCTCGCCGTCGACAGCGGCGACTGGAGCAAGGTGCCGGTCTACCTCGGCTCCCAGCTGCTCGGCGCGATGATCGGCGCCGTCCTCGTCTGGGTCACCTACCTCGGCCAGTTCCAGGCCAACAAGGAGGCGACCCTGGGCATCTTCTCGACCGGTCCCGAGATCCGGAACCCGGTCCAGAACCTGCTCACCGAGATCATCGGCACCATGGTCCTCTGCCTGGGCATCCTCACCCAGGGCCTGAACAAGGGCCTCGGCCTCTCCGGCACCGGCATCCTGATCGTCGCCCTCACCGTCGTCGGCATCGGCCTCTCGCTCGGCGGCCCGACCGGCTACGCGATCAACCCGGTCCGCGACCTGGGCCCGCGCATCGTGCACTCGCTCCTGCCGATCCCGAACAAGGGCGGCTCCGACTGGTCCTACGCCTGGATCCCGGTGGCCGGCCCGGTCATCGGCGGCCTGCTGGCCGGCGGCCTGTACCACGTCGCCTTCTGACGCTCCTCGGGTTTCCACCCCACCCGAGCACGGGGACTGACCCGAGAGTCGGACCCACCCACCCCGCAACCCCCTTCTTGAGCCGAGGACCCTCATGACCTCCATTGGCACCGGTAACTACATCGCCGCGATCGACCAGGGCACCACCTCCAGCCGCTGCATCATCTTCGGCGAGGACGGCCGGATCGTCGCCGTCGACCAGCAGGAGCACCGGCAGATCTTCCCCCAGCCCGGCTACGTCGAGCACGACGCCGCCGAGATCTGGACCCGGGTGCAGTCGGTGGTCCGCGGCGCGCTGGAGAAGGCCGGTCTGACCAAGGACGACATCCGCGCGATCGGCATCACCAACCAGCGCGAGACCACCGTCCTGTGGGACAAGAACACCGGCGAGCCGGTGCACAACGCGCTGGTGTGGCAGGACACCCGCACCGAGGGCCTCTGCCGCGAGCTGGGCCGCAACGTCGGCCAGGACCGCTTCCGCCGCGAGACCGGCCTCCCGCTGGCCAGCTACTTCGCCGGCCCGAAGATCCGCTGGCTGCTGGACAACGTCGAGGGCCTGCGCGAGCGCGCCGAGGCCGGCGACATCCTGTTCGGCACCATGGACACCTGGGTGATCTGGAACCTCACCGGTGGTGTCAACGGCGGCAAGCACGTCACCGACGTCACCAACGCCAGCCGCACCATGCTGATGAACCTGCGCTCGCTGGAGTGGGACGACAAGATCGCCGAGTCGATGGGCGTGCCGATGGCCGTCCTGCCGGAGATCCGCTCCTCCGCCGAGGTCTACGGCGAGGCCGTCGGCGACCTGGCCGGCGTGCCGGTCGCCTCCGCCCTCGGCGACCAGCAGGCCGCGCTGTTCGGCCAGACCTGCTTCGACAAGGGCGAGGCCAAGTCGACCTACGGCACCGGGACCTTCCTCCTGCTGAACACCGGCGAGGAGGTCGTCAACTCGTACCACGGGCTGCTGACCACCGTCGGCTACCGGATCGGCGACCAGAAGCCGGTGTACGCGCTGGAGGGCTCGATCGCCGTCACCGGCTCGCTCGTCCAGTGGCTGCGCGACCAGCTCGGCATCATCTCCACCGCCGCCGAGATCGAGACCCTCGCCAACACCGTCGAGGACAACGGCGGCGCCTACTTCGTCCCGGCCTTCTCCGGCCTGTTCGCCCCGTACTGGCGCTCCGACGCCCGCGGTGTGATCGCCGGTCTGACCCGGTACGTCACCAAGGGCCACCTGGCCCGGGCCGTGCTGGAGGCCACCGCCTGGCAGACCCGCGAGGTCGTCGACGCCATGCAGAAGGACTCCGGCGTCGAGCTCACCGCCCTCAAGGTCGACGGCGGCATGACCAGCAACAACCTGCTCATGCAGAACATCGCCGACGTGCTGGACGCTCCGGTCGAGCGCCCGTACGTGGCCGAGACCACCGCGCTGGGCGCCGCCTACGCGGCCGGCCTGGCGGTCGGCTTCTGGAGCGACCTGGACACCCTGCGGGCCAACTGGCACCGCGCCGCCGAGTGGACCCCGCGCATGGACGAGGCCACCCGGGAGCGCGAGTACAAGAAGTGGCTCAAGGCCGTGGAGCGCACCATGGGCTGGGTGGAGGAGGACGAGCAGATCTGACCGCGGACGCCGGTCGGGGCCCCCGGGCCCCGGCCGGCCCGCTCCCGTTTCACCGGCCCGCCGCACCGGGCCGAACCGGCCTCTCAGCAGGGGCCGCACCGCACACCGAGAGGAGTAACGGCGCCGCCCGACCCGCGCCGCCGTACACACACCATGGCTACCATCCCGACCCTGGGCGCCGAGCGCTTCGCCGGCCGCACCGCCTCCCGCGCCGAGACCCGCGAGCTGCTGGGCAAGGCCACCTACGACCTGCTGGTGATCGGGGGCGGCATCCTCGGCACGGCCGTCGCCTGGACCGCGTCCCAGGCGGGCCTCAAGGTCGCCATGGTCGATGCCGGCGACTTCGCCGGGGCCACCTCCAGTGCCTCCTCGAAGCTCGTGCACGGCGGTCTGCGCTACCTGCAGACCGGGGCGGTCAAGCTGGTCGCCGAGAACCACAAGGAGCGCCGCGCGCTCGCCACCGACGTGGCCCCGCACCTGGTCAACCCGCTGACCTTCTTCGTGCCGGTCTACAAGGGCGGCCCGCACAGCGCGCCCAAGCTCGGCGCCGGTGTGTTCCTCTACTCGGCGCTCTCCGCCTTCCGCGACGGCATGGGCCGGGTCTCCACCGCCGCGCACGCCGCCCAGCAGGTGCCCGCGCTGCGCACCGAGGGCCTGCGCTCGGTGGCCGTCTACGGCGACCACCAGATGAACGACTCGCGCGTCGCCGTGATGACGGTGCGCGCCGCCGTCGACGCCGGCGCCGTGGTGCTCAACCACGCCGAGGTCACCGGCCTGCGCTTCACCGGCGGCCGGGTCACCGGCGCCGACCTCAAGGACCGCCTGGACGGCACCGAGTTCGGCGTGAACGCCCGCCTGGTGCTCAACGCCACCGGCCCGTGGGTCGACCACCTGCGCACCATGGAGGACGCCGGCGCCGCGCCGTCGATCCGCCTCTCCAAGGGCGCCCACGTCGTGGTCAAGCGCCGTGCCCCGTGGCGCGCCGCGCTGACCATCCCGATCGACAAGTACCGCGTCTCCTTCGCCATCCCGTGGGAGGACCACGTCCTGCTCGGCACCACCGACGAGGAGTACACCGGCGACCCGCAGGACGTCCGGGCCACCGAGGCGGACATCGACCAGATCATGGGCGAGGCCGCGCACGCCATCCGCGACGAGCACATCGACCGCGACCTGATCACCTACGCCTTCGCCGGCCTGCGGGTGCTGCCCGGCGGCCCCGGCGACACCGCCGCCGCCAAGCGCGAGACGGTCGTCACCGAGGGCCGGGGCGGCATGCTGTCGGTCGCCGGCGGCAAGTGGACCACCTACCGGCACATCGGCCGGACCGTGCTGGAGAAGCTGGCCCACGTGCCCGGCACCACGCTCGGCGAGGACATGTCAACCATCGCTCGGACCGTCCCGCTGCCCGGCGTCGGCGCGCCGAACGCCGTCGCGCACCGCCTGCTGATCGACCGTGAGCCCGGCTCGCGGATGGAGCCGCTGGTCGCCAAGCACCTGGCCAGCCACTACGGCACGCTCTCCTTCGAGATCGCCCGCATGATCGACGAGAACCCGGAGCTCGGCCGGCCGATCCACGAGGACGGCCCGGACGTCTGGGCCCAGGTCGCCTACGCCGCCGACAGCGAGTGGGCGTACACCACGGACGACGTGCTGCGCCGCCGCACCACGATGACCGTCCGCGGCCTGGACACGCCGGAGATCCGCTCCGAGGTCGACGCCTTCCTGGCGAAGCGCGCCAAGTGACCGCGTGGCCGGCTGAGGACCGTCCCGTGAAGCGCTCGGCCCCGTAGGGCCGGCGCACAGGACTCGAAGGGCGGGCACCCCGGGCTGGGGGTGCCCGCCCTTCGGCATGTCCGCACGGCCGGGCTCACGGGCTCCTGCGGCTCGGCTGCCGGGGCGGCCCCAGGACCCGCTCGGCTGCCCGCCGAACCGCGGTCGGGCCGCGCGACCCGCCGCCGGGCAACGCCGGAGGGCGGTACCCGTGGAGACGGGTACCGCCCTCCGGGGCGCGGGGGCGCGGTCAGATGATCAGGCTGAGCGGCATGATCAGGGCGATGGCGACGACCGAGATCACGGTCTCCATCACCGACCAGGACTTGAGGGTCTGGCCGACGCTCATCCCGAAGTACTCCTTCACCAGCCAGAAGCCGGCGTCGTTGACGTGCGAGAAGAACAGCGAACCGGCGCCGATGGCCAGCACCAGCAGCGCCGCGTGGGTCGCGGACATGTCGGCGGCGAGCGGGGCGAGGATGCCCGCGGCAGTGATCGTGGCGACCGTGGCGGAGCCGGTGGCCAGGCGGATCAGCACGGCGATCAGCCAGCCGAGCAGCAGCGCCGAGATGTGCCACTTGGCGGACCACTCGCTGACCGCGTTGCCCACACCGACGTCGATCAGGGTCTGCTTGAAGCCGCCGCCCGCGCCGACGATGAAGACGATGCCCGCGATCGGGCCGAGCGACTTCCCGACGGTGTCGGAGATCCGGTCCTTGGTGAAGCCGGCCGCCCGGCCGAGCGTCACCATGCCGAGCAGGGTCGCGGCGAGCAGGGCGATCAGCGGCGAGCCGATGAAGTCGAAGATCCGCTGCGGCATCGCCTTCGGGTCGTCGACGACGACGTCGACCAGGGCCTTGCCGAGCATCAGGGCGACCGGCAGCAGGATGGTGGCGAGGACCGCGCCGAAGCCCGGGGTGTGCGCGGGCTTCTCCGTCTCCTCGGGCGCGGTGGCCTGCGGGATCTCCAGCGGGCCGACCCAGCGCTCGGCGAGCCGGGCGAACAGCGGGCCGGCGACGATCAGCGTCGGCACGGCGATCAGCAGGCCGAGCGCCAGGGTGATGCCGAGGTCGGCCTTCAGCGCGTCGACGGCCACCAGCGGGCCGGGGTGCGGCGGGACGAGGCCGTGCAGCACCGAGAGCCCGGCCAGCGCGGGGATGCCGATCCGCATCAGCGGGACGTTGCCGCGGCGGGCCACCAGCAGCACGATCGGGATCAGCAGGACGACACCGACCTCGAAGAACAGCGGCAGGCCGAGGACGGCCGCGATCAGCGCCATCGCCCAGGGCAGCGCCCTGGGCCCGGAGCGGGCGAGCACGGTGTCGGCGATGATGTTCGCCCCGCCGGAGTCGGCGAGCAGTTTGCCGAGCATCGCGCCGAGCCCGATCAGCAGGCCGACGCCCGCGACGGTCGCGCCGAACCCCGTGGAGAAGCTGCCCAGCAGCTTGTCGAAGGGGGCGCCGGCGACGGCGGCCAGCAGGCCCGAGCCGAGTGTGAGGGCGAGGAACGGGTGGAGCTTCAGCCGGGTGATCAGCACCACGATGGCGCCGATGCTGAGCAGGACCGCGATCAGCAGCTGGGCGTCGCTGTCGGTGTGCGGCAGGGCCGGTGGGGCGGCCGCCGCGAGCAGGGTGGGGGTCACGCGAGGTCTCCATTGACGGGCCGCAGCAGTGCCACGGCCATCTCGACGAGTTCTTCGGGGGTCGGGCCGACGTCCAGGACCGCACCGCGCTCGTCCGCCCCGAGGGGCTCCAGGGCGGCGTACTGCGAGTCGAGCAGCGACGGCGGCATGAAGTGTCCGGTGCGGTGGGCGAGCCGGTCCCCGACCAGCTCGTGCCCCCCGCTGAGGTGCAGGAAGAAGGCGCCCGGGCAGGCCGCGCGCAGGGTGTCGCGGTAGCGGTGCTTCAGCGCCGAGCAGGTGACCACGCCGCCGGTGCCGGCCTCGGCCCGCTCCCCCAGCCAGCCGCCGAGGGCGCGCAGCCAGGGCGCGCGGTCCGCGTCGTCCAGCGGGATGCCGGCCGACATCTTGGCGATGTTGGCGGGCGGGTGGAAGTCGTCCGCCTCGGCGTAGGGGAGGTCGAGGCGGTCGGCCAGCAGGCGGGCCACGGTGGTCTTGCCGACACCGGAGACGCCCATCACCACGAGGGTGAGGGGCGACGCGGGGGTGTCGTGGTTCTCGACGCTGAGAGCCATGGGTGGTGCTCCTTCGTTGCCAGGCCGCCACTATCGCTCCAAAGATATGACGTATTCAAGAGTTGGAAACCAAATCGTCATACTTTTACGCGTTGCGGGGGCCGCCCGGCGAGCGGGCCGGCCGGGCCCTCTAGGCTGGCCGGATGGAGATCCAGGGGCTGCCCGGCCGACTGCTCGCCGACCTCGGACCGGCCATCGCCTCCGGTGAGATCCCCGAGGGGGCGGTCCTGCGCGCCGAGGAGCTGGAGCAGCGGTACGGGGTGTCGCGGACGGTGGTCCGCGAGGCCGTGCGGATCCTGGAGGGGATGGGGCTGGTCGCCTCCCGGCGGCGGGTCGGCAGCACCGTCCAGCCGAAGTCCGCCTGGGACGTCTTCGACCCGCTGGTGATCCGCTGGCGGCTGGCCGGGACCGACCGGCCCGCGCAGCTGCGCTCGCTCGGCTCGCTGCGCGTCGCGGTGGAGCCGGCCGCGGCCGCGCTCGCCGCCCGGCACGCCAGCGACGACGAGCGCCGCGAACTGCTTTCCCTCGCCGGTGAGTTGACGATGACGGCGCGGGCCGCCGACCTGACCACCTTCCTCCGGCACGACATCGCCTTCCACGCGACCGTCCTGAAGGCCTCCGGCAACGAGATGTTCGCCCACCTCGGGGACACCGTCGGTGCGGTGCTCACCGGCCGCACGGAGTACGATCTGATGCCTCATCAGCCCGAGCCGTACGCGATCCGGTTGCACCGCGAGGTCGCGGAGGCGATCTGCGCGGGAGACGCGGCCCACGCCGAGCGGGCGATGCGCACGATCGCCGAGGGCGCGCTGGCGGAGCTCGACCAGCAGCTGGGGTGATTCGCCCGGGGGGCGCGGTTTCCGGTGCAGATCACACGATTTGACGCCAGTTCGGCTGATTCCCGCGCATGGTTCGGGTACCACGGGGCAGAGTGGTGCGCAGGGGCGCGTTCCGGCGCGCCCGTCCCGCCGTCGTGAGCGCGCCTGGGGGTCGCCCGATGCCATCCGCACGCCGTCGCCGCCGTCGCCTGCCCGACGAGGTGCGCGCAGCCGCCGTCCGGGCGGTGCTCTGCCTGTCCTTCACCCTGGTCGGCCTGGTCGTCGCGGCGCTGGGCTCGTACGCGGACAGCTGGCTGATGACGCCGGCGCTGATGGCGATGGGGCTCGGGGTGTTCGGCACCATGTGGTGCCTGCTGGAGATCCTCATCTCGCGCCAGGTCGCCGCCCAGCGGATGCGCGGGCCGAACTCCGCCTCGCCGATGGCCGGCAGCCGGGCGCCCGCCGGGGTCCGGCCGGTGCCGCGCCCGGCGGGCCCCCCGACCGGGACGGCGCCCCAGCCGTGGGTGCCCACCGCGCAGGGCGCCCGGGTGGGTGGTCAGGCCGGCACGACGGCCCGGTAGTGGGTGGTGAGCCGGCCGTCGTCGTCCAGGACGTGGAAGGCGAGCATCGGCGGCTGCTCGAAGCTGATCCCGGGGCCGCCCTCGCAGGGCAGCGTGACGGTCGACACCACACCCGGCGCGACCAGCACCGGCAGACCGGCGAACACGGTGGCCGCGCCGGTGTGGGAGTGGCCGCAGAGCAGGGCGGCCACCCGGGGGTGGCGGGCCAGCACCTCGGCGAGCCGCTCCTCCCCGAACTGGCGGATCGGGTCGACGGTCGGCAGGTGGAGGACGACCGGCGGGTGGTGGAAGGCCACCAGCGCCGGCCGGTCCGGACGGCCCCCGGCCAGCTCGGCGTCCAGCCAGGCCAGCGTCCCGTCGTCGAGCAGGCCGTCGTCGCGGCCGGGGATCGACGAGTCGAGCAGCAGCAGGTCGGCGCCGGGCAGTCCGTGCCGCCGGTTGACCGGGCCGTCCGCGGGCGCCTCCCCGAGCAGTCCCTCCCGGTAGGGCGCGCGCCGGTCGTGGTTGCCGGGACAGGTGAGCACCGGGTGGCGGGAGACCAGCACCTCGGCGGCCTGCTCGTACTCCGCCGGCAGGCCGTGGTCCGCGAGGTCGCCGGTGACCAGGACGGCGTCCAGCGGGCCCAGCAGGGCGTTGAGGTACGCCATCACCCGCTCGGCCCGCCGGTACGCGCGGGCGCCGCCGTCCCGGCGCCACTCCTGGCCGAGGTGGATGTCACTGAAGTGAGCGATCGTCAGCATGCCCCCACGGTAGGCGGGCCGGTGGCGCAGGGGTAGCGGGGGTCAGGCCTGGCCCGGGGTAGCGGGGGTCAGGCCTGGCCCGGGGCCTCCACCGGGCGCTT
Organism: Kitasatospora sp. NPDC001603; assembly: GCF_040298365.1. Classification (NCBI taxonomy): domain Bacteria; kingdom Bacillati; phylum Actinomycetota; class Actinomycetes; order Kitasatosporales; family Streptomycetaceae; genus Kitasatospora; species Kitasatospora sp. NPDC001603. Next base: position 27,359 of record NZ_JBEPAA010000064.1, on the reverse strand, counting down.
GAACATCCGGGTCGCGGTGATCTCACCGTGGATGGCCGGGCCGTCCGGGTCCTGCGGGGCGGGCAGGCCGGGGCGCAGGTGCTCCTCCACCGAGATGTACTTGAGGCCGGCCCGCAGGTCGGCGTCGTTGCGCAGCCGGATGACCAGCGGGAACTCGGCCAGCGCGGTGGTGTCGAACAGGCCGGTGGTGTAGATCAGCTGGACGCCGAGCGCGTCGGCGACCGCCCGCTGGAGCTCCAGCAGGTAGGTGGCGTTGGCGCGGCCGATCGGATTGTCCAGGAAGAGCGTGCCGGCGTGCCGCAGCTGGGACTGGCCCCGGTCGTTGGCCCGCAGCGCGGCCATCGTGCAGTACAGCGCGATGGCCGCGGTGAGCAGCTGGCCGCCGGAGAAGACGTCCGACATCTGGCCGACGCCGACCCGCTCGGCCCGCAGCACCGCGTCCGGCTTGAGGATCTCCACGCTGACGCCGCGCGGCCCGATCGCGGCGGCGACCCCGCGCAGCAGCAGGGACATCCCGTCGCGGCGCAGGTCGCTGTTCTTCCGGACGGCGGCGCGGGTGGCCTCGTCGATCACCTCGCCCAGCCGCTCCACCAGGGTGGCGTGGTCCGGGTCCTCGAAGCGGATCCGCAGGAACTCCTGGCCGGACCACTCCCCCAGGCCCTCGGGCAGCCGGGAGAGCCGCTGGGCGGCCCGCAGCGTGGTGAGCGAGGACTCGACCAGGCCGCGCAGCCGGTCGACGATCGAGCCGCGGTTGCGCTCCAGCTGGGCGAGCTCGTCGGTCAGCACCCGCAGCCGGGGCGCGAAGGCGGTGGCCCAGGCGGCGGCGTGGTCGGGCAGGGCGGCGGCGGGCAGTTCGCGGATCTGCTGGCGGGCCGGGGTGCGGACGGCCTCGTAGCGCGCCGCGTTGGCGTGCCGGACGAGGGCGTCGGAGGCGTCCCGGACGGCGAGTTCGGCGGCGGAGAGTTCGCCGGCGGCGGTGCGCAGGGCGCGCCGGGCCTCGGCGGCGGCCGTCCGGGCGTCGGCGAGCGGGCCCAGGTAGGGCTCGACCGGGCGGCCGTCCTCGTCCTGGTGCTCGCGCAGGCCGTCGCGCAGCTGCCCGGCGTGCTCGTCGAAGTCGGCGGCGGCGGCCTGGGCGGCGTCGAAGGTCCGCTGCAGGTCGGCGTGGGCGGTGCGGGCGGCGTCGACGCTCTCGCGGCGCTCGGCCAGCCGGGTGGTGGCGGTGCGCAGCAGGACCTGGGCGTGCTCGGGGTCGGCGGGGACGAGGTCCTCGGGCAGCTCGGTGTGCGCCTCGCCGTCGGCGGGCGCGGAGCGTTCGGCCTCGCCGCGCAGCCGGCCGAGCTGCTCGCTGGCGGCGGCGGCGCGGGCCTCGATGGTGGCGACCAGCTCCTCCGCGCGGGCGGCGGCGGCCTGGCGGGCCGGGCCGTCGGCGCCGTCGGGGCTGCCCAGCAGCTCCTCCGCCCGGGTGCGCACCTTGTTGGTGAGCCGGTCGAGTTCGGTCGCGGCGGCGGCCTCGTCCCCCTCGGCCCGGGCCTGTTCGGCGCGCAGGTCGGCGCCGACCCCGACCTTCTCGTACAGCTGGGACGCGGCGCGGTAGGCCTCGCGCAGGGCGGGCAGGGCGACGGGGGCGGCGGCGGCGGGCTCGTCGGCCTGCTCGGCCGCGGGGATCTCGGCGCGCTCGGCGCGCAGGGTGCGGGCGGTGCGGCGGGCGTCGTCGGCGGCCCGCTGGGCGGCGCGGCGGTCCTCGTCGCAGGTGCGGGCACGCTCGGCGCACTGGGCCTGGCGGCGGTCGCACTCGGTCGCGTCCTCGGCGAGTTCGCGCAGGCTCCGCGTCCAGCCGGCGCGCTCGCGCAGGCGGAAGGCGAGGCCGGAGAGGGCGTCGGCGCGGCGCCGGGCCTGCTGGGCGGCCTCGCGCTGCTCCTCGTGCGCGAACGCGGCGGCGGCGTGGTCGCCCTCGGCCTCGTCGTGGTCGGCCCGCAGGGTGGCCAGCGCGGCGGCGGCCTGCTCGGCGTGCTCGCGGGCGGCCTCGGCGGCGGCGGCCAGCTCGGCGAGGGTCCCGGGCGGGCAGCTGGCGTGCCAGGAGGCGAGGCGGGCGGCGAGGGCGCGGTCGCCGCCCAGCCGGGCGGCCAGCTCGCGGATGTGCTCCTCGCGGGCGGTGGCGCGTGAGCGCAGCTCGCGGCGCTCGCCGTCGGCGGCGGTCTCGTCGTGCATGGCCGGGTTCGGCGGGACGAGGAAGAAGGCGGGCTCGCCGGTGATGGGCGCGATCAGCGCGGCGGCGGCGCCGACCGCGACGGTGGAGCGCGGTAGCAGCGCGGCGGAGTGCAGCGTCTCGCGGGCCCGGTCCAGCGAGTGGGGGTCGGTGATCACCACGCCGTCGACCAGCTCCGGCCGGGCGGCGAGGATCGCCTCGTGGTCCGCCGGGTCGACCGACTGGGCCAGGTAGCGCCAGCCGGGCAGCGCGGGGATGCCGTGCTCGGCGAGGTACTCGACGGTGGCGAGCACGTCCGGGCCGGGCGGCAGCAGGCCGCCGTCGCCGAGCGCGGCGAGGATGCGGGAGTCGTCCGCGGCCGCGGTGCGCAGGTCGAACAGGGTGCGTTCGGCGGTGGCGATCGCGTCGTCGAGCAGTTCCCGGAGCGTCTCGGCGGAGCGGTCGAGGACCGCTGGGGTGAGGAAGCCGGAGGCCTCGTCCGCGTCCTCCTGGTACGGGGTGAGGGAGAGCAGGTCGGCGAGCCGGGGCTCGGTGGCGAGCAGGGCCGCGGTGCGCTGCTCGGTGGCGAGCGCCTGGGCGGCGGCCTTGCGGGCGTCGGTGGCGCGGGCTTCGGCGAGTTCGGCCCGGCCGGTGGCCGCGGCGGCCTCGCGCAGCCGGGCCGCGGCGGCCTCGGCTGCCGTGCGGGCCTGCGCGAGGGCGGCCGCGGCGGTCTTCTCCACGTCGGCGGCGTGCAGGGCGGCGCGGGCCGGGTCGGGCTCGGCGGTTCCGGGGTCGATCCAGCCGGCCTCGACCGCGGCGGCGGTCTCCCGCTCGACCTCGGCGAGGCGCTGGCGCAGGTGGTCGGACTCGCTGCGGGCCTTCTGGGCGGCGGTGGCGGCCTCGGTGGCGTCGGACTGGGCCTTGGCGCCGTCCGCCTGGAGCTCGCCGGCGCGCTGCTCCTCGGTGTCGGCGCGCTCCTCGGCGGCCGCGGCGGCGCTCTCCAGGGCGCGGGCCAGCGCGGTGGCGGCGCGGGCGCGGGCGGCGAGCGCCGGGGCGGCGTCGAGCTCGGCCTCGCGGATCGCGGCGGCGACCCTGGCCACCCGGTCGGCGGCGGCGCGCTGGCGCAGCACGGCCTCGGCGGCCTGCCAGGCGGAGTGCAGGGTGCGGGCGTCGATGAGCTCGCGGCGCAGCGCGGCGGCCTCGGTGGTGGCGGCGGCCAGGCCGAGGGTGGCGTGCCGGTGGGTCAGCTCGGCGGTGATGAGGGTGTGCCGGGTGCGGTCGGCCTCGGCGGCGGTGACGGCGCTCGCGGCGGCGGCGACCTCGATGGAGAGGTCCTGGGCGCGGTCGCGTTCGGCGGCGGCGCGCGAGGTCAGGGCGTGGGCGAGGCGGCGGGTGCGGCGCTCGGCGGTGCGGTGGGCCTCGCGGACGGTCTCCCGCGCGATGGTGGACTCGGCGATGCGCTCCAGCAGCTCCAGCGAGCCGGCGGTGAAGTCGCGTTCGGCGGTGAGCTCGGCGCGGCGGCCGAGCTTGGCGGCGAAGCCGTGGACGAGGTCGGCCAGGCCGTCGGTGTCCCGGGTGTCGGTGACGGCGCGCAGAAGCAGGTCGGTGAAGTCGCTGTCGTGCTTGACCGCGAACAGGCCCGCCGCCTCGCCCTCGTCGGCGTTCATCTCGCGCTGGTAGCGGAAGAGTTCGGGGTCGAGGCCGAGTTCGCCGAGGTGCTCCGTCCAGCGGTCGTGGCCGTCCTCGAAGACCAGGTCGAGGTGGGGGTGGGCCTTGCCGGCCTCGGTGAGGGCGTCGCGGAAGCCCTTCATGGTGCGGCGGCGGCCGCGGGCCTTCTGGTCGCCGGCCAGGCTGACCCGCTCGGCGACCGGCAGGGAGTCCAGCGTCAGGCCCGGCCCGGGGCGGAAGGAGTACCAGGTCTCGGCGAACTTGCGCGGGTCGGAGGAGACCTGCCGGCCCCGCCACTCGCTGACCTTGCCGACCACGATCGGCTCACCGGTGACGGTGTGCTGCCACTCCAGGGCGACGTGGCCGCAGTCGTCGGCCAGCAGGAACTTGCGCAGCACGCCGGAGCTGGCACCGCCGAGGGTGTTGCGGTGGCCGGGGAGCATCACCGAGAAGATCAGCTTGAGCAGGACGGACTTGCCGCCGCCGTTCTCCAGGAAGAGCACCCCGGCGGGGGCGGGCCGGCGGATCGGCCCGTCCGGCTCCTCGCCGAAGAGGCCGATCTGCTGGGGGGCCGGGTCGGAGACGGGCTCGCCGACACCGCGCAGGTCGAGCACCGTGTCGGCGTAGCGGGCGCCGGCCGGTCCGATCGAGTACAGGCGGACCCGGTTGAGCTCGTACATGTGCGGCGGTTCTCCAGTGCGGGTGGGTCAGGAGTGCGTGGTCAGGGGTGCCCGGCCCGGTGGCGCGGCGGGCCGGTCCGGGTGGGGGCCCGGGGTCAGAGCGCGTGGAACGGCAGGCCCGCGTCGGCGACCAGCTCGTCCCCGGTGTCCGGGGGCAGCAGGCTGGCGGTGCCGTCGGAGACCGGGACGATGCCGAGGTCGAGCAGTTCGGCCATGGCGGCGCTGCCGGCCAGGTCGCGGACCTGGAGCTGGTAGCGGGCGGTGGTGCGGTAGGTGCCGCCGGCGTCGTCCGAGGTCTTCTGCAGGAAGCCGGAGTCGACCAGGAACATCACGGCCTTGGCGACGATGCCGATGGTGGAGCCGGACAGCCGGCGGGCGTCCTTGGTGGCGCCGGTGGCGGTGCGCCGGGCCCAGACCCGCCAGGCGGCCTCCAGGCCGGGGGCGTCGCTCTGCGGGTCGGTGTTGGCACCGTCGGCCTCGGCCTGCTCCTCCAGCCGGCGGCAGGCCTGGCGGACGAAGGCGTCCACGCCGTTGACCGTGATCCGGCCGAGGTACCCGTCGTCGGCGAGGTCCTCGGGGCGGGGGAAGGCCATCGCGGCGACGGCGAGGTGGGCCAGGCCGTGCAGGAAGCGGTCGGTCGACTCGGAGGCGGCGCGGCGCGAGTAGTCGCCCATCCGGACCGCGAAGACGGAGTCCTCGGCGGCGGCCACGGCCATGCCGGCGCGCGGCGAGACCTCCAGGACGACCAGGCCCATGCCGGTGGCGACGGCGTCGGCGAGACGGGCGAAGGGCGGGTCCTCGCGGTGGCGGCGGACCAGCTCGGCGTACTCGGCGTCGCGGGCGGGGAGCAGCTTGGCCTGCAGGCCGAAGGAGACGAGGCGGGCCGCGTCGGCGACGTCGGCCGGGGTGATCGGGGCCGGGGCGGCGGGCTCGGCCTCGGGTGCCCAGGACGTGTCGTGGTGGGTCGTCACGGGCGGTGCTCCTCGGGGGTGTTGCCACTGGTGCGGGTGGTGGGGCGGTCGGTCGCGGCTGCCGCGGGGCGGCGCCGGGGGTGCGTCGGCTGTCCGGTCGTCAACTGGCGTCCTTGCGGTCCGCCGCCATGCCGGCCGCGTCCAGCAGGGCGCTGCCGACGATGAGGTCGGCGCCGCCGAACTCGCGGTCCCGCAGCGGAGTGCCGTCGTCGACCGCGAAGAGCAGCCGCTCCTCCCCCTGCCGGTAGGCGGTGCCGACCGGCGGGCTGGCCGCGTGCACCGCCAGCAGGGCGACCAGGTAGGGGAGTTCGGGATCCTGCCGACGGGCGTCGGCGAGCAGCCCGGAGAGCCGGCGGGGGGCGTCGGCGGGCAGGTCGAGCAGGACCAGCGCGGCCTCCAGCTGCGCCTCGGTGAACCGGCTGTCGTCGGGGGTGGCGACGAGGTCCGGATCGGGCAGCTCGGCGCCCAGGTGCTCGCGCTCGACCGGCGGGGTGAGCAGCAGGTCGACCAGGTCGGCGACCCGGACGGAGACCGGCGTGCGCAGACCGGTGCCGCGGGTGAAGAACGCGCCGGTCGGCCGGACGGCCTGCTCCACCGGCAGCCGCAGCACGGGGGCGAGCAGCTGCCCGTAGAGGTCGATGCCGCTGCGGGCGCCGGGCGCGGCGAAGGCCTGGCGGTCCTGCTCGGCGCGGAACAGCGGGCCGGCCTCCAGCAGGCGGGTCTGCAGCTGGGTGTGGCGGCGGATGCAGTCCTTGACGATGTCGACCAGCTCGGCGGCGCGGCGCTTGTGCTCGGGCTCCTCGGCCTCGTCGCGGGCCTTGCGGATGTTGGTGAGAATCGCGTTCTCGTGCCGGTAGCGGTCGGCGATGTGGTCGAGCGCCTCGTCGATGAGGTCGGGGACGGCCTGCATCCAGTCGACGGCGCGCACGTTGCGCCGGGTCGCGTCCAGGGCCCGGCGCAGCGTCTCGGCGTACTGGACGGTGCGGTAGCGGGCCTGCTCGGCGGCGAGCTGGGCGTCGGCCAGCCGGCCGCGCCGGATCAGCACCTCCAGCTTGACCTCGGCGGCGATCTGCGCGGAGGTGACGTCGGTGTCGAGGGCGCCGACCAGGACGTTGACCGCCTCGTCGGTGGTGCGCAGGTAGACGCCGCCGTCGGGGCCGGGCACCTCCTCGATCAGCTTGAAGTCGTAGTCGCGCCGGACGTACGCGCCGTCCTGGCCGAAGGTGCCGTAGACGGCGCGGAACCCGCGGTCGACGCTGCCGACGTTGATCAGCGACTCCAGCACCCAGCGGGCGACCCGCTCGTGCTCGGCGGTCGGGCGGGTGGCGGCCTGGGCGGCGACCCGGGGCAGCAGCCGGGCGAGCACTATCTCGCGGTCGGCCCCGGTGTCGAAGTCCATGTGCAGGGTGACCAGGTCGATCGCGGCGAGGCCGACCTCGGCCATCGCGTAGCCGCCGTACTCGCCGGCCAGCATCACCTTGCGGCTGTCCAGGTCGTGCAGCGGGGCCGTGCAGGCCAGCGCCTTGAGCCGGCGGGCCAGGCCCTCGTCGGCGGCGGGGCCGGGCGCGGGCCGCGCGGCGGCGGCGGGCCCGGCGGGCGGCCGGGGCCCGGACTCGGTGGGCGGGTCAGCGATGGCGGTCACGGTGGACAAGATTAGAGGTAGGCACCGACATCGACCGAAACGGACCTTACGGACGGCCCGGACAGGCGGTCGCACCGCGGGCGGTGGAACCGGCTTTCGGGAAAGTACCCGCACGATCCGGTCCCCACGGCCATCATGTCTCATATGATCATCCGACTGGTACGAGGCGGCCTGACCGTCGCCCTGGCCGTGGCCACGCTCACCGCCGGCACCGCGGCGGCCGGCGCCGCGACCCCGGCCGCGACCGCCGCCCGCACGGCGGCCACCGGCCCGAACGTCAGCGTGACCCAGGCCGGCAACTACCCGATCTTCCCGGTCGACAGCACCAACTTCTCGGTGACCTGGACGTCCTCCGGCACCGCCGACCTCACCGGGGTCACCCACCTCACCGTCGAACTGCCGGCCGGTCTGACCACCAGCGGCGCGGCGATCACCTCGCTCCCCGACTACTCCTTCACCGAGACGGTCTCACTCGACGGCCGCCGGCTGGACGCCTTCTTCACGGGCACCCGGGCTCCCGGGCGCAGCGAGTTCATGAAGGTCTACGTGGCCTCCCACGGCACCGGGCCGACCGGGACGATCAAGGTCACGGCGGCGAACCGGAACGACACCGACCCGTCCGACAACGTCTCCGACCACCTGCTCGGCAGTGGCCCGCAGACCCCGGCCGCCCCGCCCGTCCCGGCGGTGACGGGCATCGGCACGACCACCGGCCCCGGGACGGGCGGCACCGCCGTGACCCTGACGGGCACCGGCCTGGACAACGGCTTCGTCCTGTTCGGCGACGCCCTGGCGACCGGCGGCTGCACCGGCACCACCTGCACCGTGACCGCGCCCGGCGGCGCCGGCAGCGCGCCGGTGACGGTGGTGACCCCCGGCGGCTCCGCGGCCGCGCCGCACGCCTTCGACTACACCGGCGCGGCTCCCCCGGCGCCCCCCGCGCCGGTGGTGACCGGTCTGACCACGAGCACCGGGCCGGCCGCCGGGGGCACCGGGATCTACGTCCGGGGCAGCGGACTGGCCGCCGGCACGGTGCGCTTCGGCGGGGTGCCGGCCACCCGCCACTCGTGCGGGCCGACGCTCTGCTCGGCGACCGCCCCGGCCGGCACCGGCGTGGTGGACGTGACGGTGACCACCGCCGGCGGGACCAGTGCGCCGGTGGCGGCGGGCCGGTACACGTACACGGCCTGACGGGGCCGTACGGCGGGGCCCGGTGCCGGGAGCGGCGCCGGGCCCTTCCGCGTGCCGGGGGCTCCGCGGCGGCGGGGCGGCCCGGGCGGCTCCCCGGGGTGAGCCCGGGCGCGGGGGCAGGCCAGGGCTAGTTGAACACGTTCAATTCGACCGTCTAGAGTCACTTCCGTGCAGGTGGGACAGCCCGTCCCAGCTCCTCTTCGGCATGGGGGTCGACCGGTATGAACGGCACGTCCGAAAGCTTGACCCGAACCCCGTCCGCGGCGGAACAGGCCGTACTCCGGCGGGTGCGGCGGTGGCTCTGGGCCTTCGTGGTCTGCCTGGTGCTGAGCGGTCTGACGGCCTTCCCGCTGGAGACCGAGACCCGCTGGCTGGCCGACCTCGCGACCGGCCCGGCGGCCCCGGTCACCGACCACCTGCCCGGCGTCCTGGAGTGGATCGAGCGGATCCGCGACGGCGTCGCCGACACCGGTGCCCGCTACCCCTTCCTGGCCTACGGCACCGACTGGCTGGCCTTCGCGCACCTGGTCATCGCGGCCGCGTTCTGGGGGCCGATCAAGGACCCGGTCCGCAACATCTGGGTCGTCCGGTGGGCCGTCCTCGCCTGCGCGGGCGTCATCCCGCTGGCACTGGTCTGCGGACCGCTCCGGGGCATCCCGCTGTACTGGCGATTCATCGACATGTCGTTCGGCATCGTCGGCGTGCTGCCGCTGCTGGTCGTGCTGCGCGCGCTCCGGCCGGTGGACCGGGCCGCCGGCGCCGCCGCCGTCGCCGGCTGAGCCGTCCGGGGGACGCCCGGGCGGCGCTCCCACCCGTGCACCCGGCGGCGACCCGGGCAGCGGCGACGGCCGTCACGCGCAGGCCCTACGATCTGGCTCAACAGCTGCTGGGAGGCGGACGGGCGTGGCCGATGCGGTGATCGATCTCAATGCGGACCTCGGCGAGGGGTTCGGACGCTGGACGCTGACCGACGACGAGGCCCTGCTCTCCGTGGTGACCAGCGCCAACGTCGCCTGCGGCTTCCACGCGGGAGATCCGTCCACCATGCGGCGGGTCTGCGCGCTGGCCGCCGAGCGCGGCGTACGGATCGGCGCCCAGGTCTCCTACCGGGACCTGGCGGGCTTCGGCCGCCGGGCGATGGACGTCCCCCCGGAGGAGCTGGCCGACGAGATCGCCTACCAGATCGGCGCCCTCCAGGTGTTCGCCCGCGCGGCGGGCTCCCGGGTCTCCTACGTCAAACCGCACGGCGCCCTCTACAACCGGGTGGTGACCGACGCCGAACAGGCCGAGGCGGTGGTCGCGGGCGTGCTGCGGGCCGGGGCGGTCTGCGACGGCCCGCTCCCGGTGCTCGGCCTGCCCGGCTCACGGCTGCTGGCGGTCGCCGAGGGCGTCGGGCTCCCGGTGGTCGCCGAGGCGTTCGCCGACCGCGCCTACACCTGGGCGGGCACCCTGGTGCCGCGCAGCGAACCGGACGCCGTCATCCACGACCCCGAGACGGTCATCACGCGCGCGGTCGCGATGGCCCGGGACGGCGTGGTCGAGGCCGTCGGGGGCGAGCCGATCGGCGTCGAGGCGCGCTCGCTGTGCGTGCACGGTGACACTCCCGGGGCCGCCCAGCTGGCCTGGCGGATCCGCGGCGCGCTCGCCTCGGCGGGCGTGCGGGTGGAGCCCTTCGCGTGACGACCGGCGGCGGGACGGCGGGCCGGGCGGGCGGCGCACCCGCCGGCGGGCCCCCGGGCGCCCCGGCGGGCGACGCACCCCTGGTCCGGGCGGTCGGCGAGCGGGCGCTGCTGGTCGAGGTCGCCGGGACGGCCGAGGTCGGCGCGCTGTACGGCTGGCTGCGCGAACGGCAGGCGGCGGGTGAGCTGACCCCGGTGGAGGAGATCGTCCCGGCCGCGCGGACCGTCCTGCTCGACGGCGTGGCCGACGTCCGGGCGCTCACCGCCCTGCTGCGCACCGCCCGCCCCGCGGCGGCCGGCGCCGCCCCCGGCCCCCTGCTGGAGGTGCCCACCGTCTACGACGGCGCCGACCTGGCCGAGGTCGCGGCGCTCTGGGAGGTCTCCCCCGAGGCCGCCGTCCGGATCCACACCGCGCCCGAGTACGTGGTCGCCTTCTGCGGCTTCGCCCCCGGCTTCGGCTACCTCACCGGCCTGCCCCGGCAGTACGGGACGCCGCGCCGGGCCTCCCCCCGCAGCTCCGTCCCGGCCGGCTCGGTCGCCCTGGCCGGCCCCTACACCGGTGTCTATCCGCGCTCCTCCCCCGGCGGCTGGCAGCTCCTCGGCCGCACCGGCCTGCCGCTCTGGGACACCTCCCGGGAGCCGGCCGCCCTGCTGGCCCCGGGCGTGCGGGTCCGCTTCACCGCGGTGCGCGGCGGTGCCGGGTGACGGCGCCCGGCGGGCCCTCGGTCGACCGGTCGCTGGCGGTCGTCCGGCCCGGCCCGCTGACCACCGTGCAGGACCTCGGGCGGCGCGGCGTCGCCCACCTCGGCGTGCCCCGGGCCGGCGCGCTCGACGAGCCCGCGCTGCGCGCCGCCAACCGCCTGGTCGGCAACGGGCCCGGCGCGGCCGCGCTGGAGACCACCCTCGGCGGGGTCGCCCTGCGCGCGCACGGGCCGGCCGTCGTCGCCGTCACCGGCGCGCCCGCCGCCGTCCTGGTGGACGGGCGGCCCGCCGCCTGGGGCGCGCCCGTCCACGTCCCCGACGGCGCCCTGGTGGAGGTCGGCGCCGCCACCCACGGCGTACGGGGCTACCTCGCGGTGGCGGGCGGGATCGCGGTGCCCCCGGTGCTCGGCAGCCGCTCGGCCGACCTGCTCTCGGGGCTGGGCCCCGCTCCGCTGGCCGTCGGCGACGTGCTGCCGGTCGGGCCTCCCCCGCCCCACCGGCCCGCGCCCGACCTGGTGCCCCTGCCCGCTCCCCCGGCCGAGCTGGTGCTGCGGCTGCGGCCGGGGCCGCGTGCCGACTGGTTCGCACCGGACGCGGTCGCCCGGCTGGCCCGCGACCGGTACCGGGTGGCGGCGGCGAGCAACCGGATCGCGCTGCGCACCGACGGCCCGCCGGTCGGCCGGGCCGTCAGCGGTGAACTGCCCAGCGAGGGCATGGTGCTGGGCGCCGTCCAGATCCCGCCGGACGGACGGCCGGTGGTCTTCCTGGCCGACCACCCCACCACCGGCGGCTACCCCGTCGTGGGCGTCGTGCCGCCCGCGGACCTCGCCGCGGCCGCCCAGGCCCGCCCGGGGACGCCCCTGCGGTTCGTCCTGCTGCGGGGGTGAGCGCGGGGCCGTCGACGGGGCCCGGCGCCCACCTTCGGGCGTCTCACTCGAAGCAGGTCGGGCAGGACTTGGTGGCGATCCGGTCGCGGTTGCCCGCGGTGGCCCGCAGGGGCTGCGCACGGGTGACGTGGTGGCCGGACACCGGCTCGGTCACCCAGCCGTACCGGGGCGCGGCGAGGACGCTCTCCGTGAGATGGAAGCACCCCGGCAGATGGGCGTAGCCGGTGGGCGAGACGATGGCCGTCGCCCCGGTCGGCCAGCCCGCCCAGGTGGCACCCAGCACCGCCATCGCGCGGTCGAGCCGCGGCACCGACCCGTCGGCCGGGCAATCGCACCACGACATCTCGCACCGCTCGCACCAGTCGGCACCCACACCCGTCTCCTCCCCTGGGACGGGTGGATCCTACTGACCCCGGGCAGCGCCCTTCACCTCGGGGCCGGCTGGTCAACGAGGCGTCGGAGACAGCGCTTTGAGTGAAAGTCAGGAACGGCCTCCTCGACCTCCCGGAGCGCGTCCTGGATGACACGGGCGAGGGTCCGGGCACTCGCCCGGGCATCGGTCATCCCGTCGAGCCGGCGGTGCAGGAAGCCGGAGGTCGGCGGTGGCGGCGAGGCCGCCCCGGCGGTCGCGGAGGGCCGGCGGTAGTTCGAGGCCCGGGTCTCCGGCGAGCGGTTTCGGATCGATCGCCGGCCAGGGCGCGCAGCCACCCGGCGAAGGGGCAGGACAGGGCGGAGCGGTCTCAGGCTCGCCGGGCCAGCGCGGTGGCGGCGATCGCGGCGAACCCGTCCAGGTTGTCGAACATGATGTTGTGGCCGCAGTCCGGGACCGCCACCACCTCGACCCCCGACGCCCGCAGCCGCTCCGCCCCCGGCAGCTCGCCGTCGGCCTGCGGGTGGAGGAACGTCCTGGGGATCTCCAGGTCCAGCAGGATCTCGCGCATGGTCGGCACGGTGCCCCGGGCGGTGTGGACGGCGCTGCGGTGGAGGGCCTCGGGACCGGCCAGCCGCATGGTGGACCACCAGAGCGGCCCGACCCACCTCCGCACCTCCTCCCGGCCGCCGGCCAGGAACTCCTCCTCGCCGAAGGTCGCGATCCCACTGCTGCCCGGGCGGCGGACCGGCGTGACCGGATCGAGGTTGGCGTCGACCAGGAGGAGGTTCGCGACCAGCCGGGGGTGCCGGTGGGCGAGGACGATCGCCACCGCGCCGCCCATGCTGTGCCCGACCAGCTCGACCTCCGCCAGCCCGGCCTCGTCGAGCGCCGCCGCCACCGCGTCGGCGTGGGCCTCCAGCGTGTACGGGAAGTCGGTGGGCCGGTCGCTGATGCCGAAGCCCAGTAGATCCAGCAGGAGCGAGCGGCGCCCGGCCAGCAGCGGGTGGGCCGCCGCACCGGCGAAGTAGACGGGCGAGCTGGCCCCGAGGCCGTGCAGATAGACCCGGGCCGGCTCGGCACCGGGCACCTCCACCCAGCGGATCCGGTCCTCGCTCGGGGTGACGATGGCCTGGCGCATGGTCGTACTCCTTCTCGGGGCAGGGCTGAAGCAGGGCAGAGCAGGGCTGACGCGGGGCCGAACGCCCGGCCGGCGGGGCGCAGCGGATCCCCGCGACGGAAGGACCATACCTCGGCATCGAGGTATAGCGACAGCGAGGCAACGCAGCCCGATCTGAGAGAGTGGCCCCATGCTGAAGCTCGCGATCCTCGGGTTCCTCCGCGACCGGCCACTGCACGGCTATGAGCTGCGCCGCCACCTCGCCGCGCTCACCGGACACGTCCGGCCGATCAGCGACGGCACGCTCTACCCGGCGATCAAACGCCTGGAGGCCGACGACCTGCTGGTCCGTACGACCGAGCCGGGTACGGCGGCGGCGCCCCGGCACACCCTCCACCTCACCGAGGCCGGCCGGACCGCGCTGCTCGACCGGCTCCGCACCCCGGAGGACCTGGACATCAGCGACGAGAACCGCTGGTTCACCGTGCTGGCCTTCCTGCGCCACCTCGACGACGACCCGCGGGCACAGGCCGCCGTGCTGCGCCGCCGGCTCGCCTTCCTCAGCGAGCCGGCCAGCTTCTTCTACGACGGCGCCCGCCCGGTGGGCGCCGAGGAGTTCGGCGACCCGTTCCGGCGCGGGATGCTGCTGATCGCCCGGGCCACCACGGAGGCCGAGCTGGCCTGGCTGCGCGAGACCCTGGCCGCCCTCGACCGGGCCTGACCCGGGACACCGCGGCCCCCGCCTCCCGGCCGAGCCCGGGAGGCGGGGGCGAACCCGCTCGTGGTCAGTGCTGGTGGTGGGCGTGGACGACCGCGTGGCCGCGGCCCCGGCCGATCATCCACTTGTTGACCGGCACGGTCAGGGTGAACGCGAGGGCGAGCGAGCCCGCCAGCGCGACCCAGAACAGCGCGTCGCCGAGGCCCGCGTCCATCGCCCCCGGCACGGTGACCATCACGGTGTTGTCGATCAGCTCCATGACCAGGATCGACACGGTGTCGGCGGCCAGCGCGACCTTGACGGCGGCGCGGACGTCCAGCCCGGCCTTCAGCACGCCGCGCATGGTCAGGGCGTAGCCGAAGACGAAGGCCAGCAGCACCGAGAGCACCACGGTCGCACCGTTGTGCAGGCCGAAGGCGGTGCCGAGGACCATGCCCAGGATCTCGCCGATGGCGCAGCCGGTGAGGCAGTGCAGGGTCGCCTGGGCGGCGGTCCGCCAGCTCGCCCCACCGTCGCCGTGACCACCGCGGCCGCCGTGACCGGCGTGGTCGGCGTGGTCGGCGTGCGCCTCGTGGCCATGGTCGTGCTCGGCGTGCTGGTGCAGGTGTCCGTGCTCGTGCCCTACGGGATGCGCCATGTCGTCCTCCGCTTGCTCCGTGCCGTGCCCCTCGGTTCGTCGTCATCGAACATATACCCCCCAGGGGTATGGAGCAAGCAGTTCGGGCACCGCCTCGCCCTCTTCCCCCTCCGGCCCGCCCGTGCTCCGATGGGACGCATGGCCGATGAACGACGCAACGGGTACGAGGGAACCGGACCGGGCCCGATCACCCCGGACGGGTGCGCGGTGGAGATGTACGAGCGGCTGCCGCTGAACGGCGAGCCCGAGGTGATCAGGAAGGCGGTCCCCGCCGGAGCCCGCATCCTGGAGCTGGGCTGCGGGGTGGGCCGGATGACCCACCCCCTGCTCGACCTCGGCTTCACGGTGACGGCCGTGGACGAGTCCGCCGAGATGCTGGCCCGGGTCCGGGGCGCCCGGACGGTGCGCAGCCCGATCGAGCGGCTGGACCTCGGCGAGCGGTTCGACGTCGTCCTGCTCGCCTCCTTCCTGGTGCACGCCGGCGACCCGGCCGTCCGGCGCGGGCTGCTGGACACCTGCCGGCGGCACGTCGCGGACGACGGCCTGGTGCTGCTGCAGCGCGAGGGCGAGGACTGGATGCGCGACGTGCCGCGCGAGCGTCCGCTGGGCCGGGACGGGCTGGTGCGGGTGGCGTCGGTCACCCCGGTCGGGGACGGCGTGAACTCGGTGCACGTCGAGTACGAGTTCCCGGACGCGCGCTGGACCCAGACCTTCCTGTCCCGCCCGCTCGACACCGCCGCGTTCGAGCGGGCCCTGGCCGAGTCGGGGCTGGCCGTGGACGCCCACCTGACCGAGGACCGGACCTGGGTCCGGGCCCGCCCCGTCCCGCACTGAACGGAGCCGGGCCGCCGCCGGACCGGGCAGGCCGGAACGGGGGCGGAAGCGAGGCTGTCACCTTCACCGCGTAGCATCAGGCGCGCGCCGGGCCCGCGCAGCCCGAGCGCCGGGCGGACCCGGCGGTTCGCATGCCATCGGCATGTGCCCCGTGCATGCCGACGGCATGCTCCCGCACCGACCTACAAGGACCGCTGATGCTCATCGAGCGACGGATACCCCGGGCGGGTGTCCGGTGATCGACTGGTTCCACGGAGCCGTCCTCGGCCTGATCCAGGGGCTCACCGAGTTCCTGCCGATCTCCTCCAGTGCCCACCTGCGGGTCTTCTCGGCCCTGCTGGGCTGGGACGACCCGGGTGCGGCGTTCACCGCCGTGACCCAGCTCGGCACCGAGTCCGCCGTGCTGATCTACTTCCGCCGGGACATCGCCTCGATCGTGAAGACCTGGACGCTCTCGCTGTTCCGCCCGGCGCTGCGCTCGCACCAGGACGCCCGGATGGGCTGGTTCGTGATCATCGGCACGCTGCCGATCGGCATCCTCGGCAAGCTGTTCCAGGACACCATCGAGACCAACCTCCGCGACCTGCGGATCATCGGCACCACGCTGATCGTCTTCGGTCTGATCCTGGCGGTGGCCGACCGGACCCGGGCCGTCCGGCACGCCAAGCCGATCACCGACCTGACCCTGCCGCACGCCGCCGCCTACGGCATGGCGCAGGCACTCGCGCTGATCCCCGGCGTCTCCCGCTCCGGCGGCACCATCAGCGCCGGGCTGCTGCTCGGCTACAGCCGCGAGGCGGCCGCCCGGTACTCGTTCCTGCTCGCCATCCCGGCCGTGCTGGCCTCCGGCCTGCTGGAGCTGACCAAGATCGGCGAGGGCCCCTCACCGGCGTGGGGGCCGACCATCCTGGCCACCCTGATCGCCTTCGCGGTCGGCTACGCGGCGATCGCGTGGTTCCTGAAGTACATCTCGAACAACAGCTTCATGCCGTTCGTGGTGTACCGGGTGGCGCTGGGCATTCTGATCATCGTCCTGGTCAGCACCGGCACCCTGGCGGCCGACGCCGGCGTGGTGAAGTAGAACGCGGTTCCACCGAGGACCTCCCGGGACGACGAAGCGGGCCGGGCACCTGATCTGGTGCCCGGCCCGCTTCGTCGTACCCGGGATCGGGGTGTCGCCCCGGGTGTGGTGTCGGGGGGTCCTACCGACTTCGCTCGCGGGCGGCGGTCAGCCGGCCGCGCACGGCGGCGTGGACCTCGGCCTCCTCGGCCGGGTCGGCCGCGAGGCGGCGCAGGCGCTCCAGCACGCGGGCGTCGCCGGTGGTGGCGACGTGCCTCGCGGCGAGCTCACGGGTGGATTCCTCGCAGTCCCAGAGGCACTCGACGGCCGGGCCCTCGGGAAAGGCCACGTCGGTCGCGGCGAGCGCGCGGGCGGCCCGGCCGCGCAGCTCGGAGGAGGCGGCCTCGCCGTAGATGTGGCGCAGGACGGGGACGGCCTCGGCGGCGGCAAGCCGCCCCGCACCGTCGACCAGCGACCCGAGCCCGGGGCCGCCGACCCCGCGGACCGAGATCCAGCGGCGCAGCCCGGCCACCACGAGCGCCGCGTCGCCGGGCTCCCCGGCGTCGGCGAGCAGTTGGACGGCGGCCTCGCCGAGGGCGCTGTCCGCGCCGCCGGTGGCCGGGTCGGCCCAGCGGCGGGCGTGGGCCAGCGCCTCGGGGCCGCGCATCCGGCCGATCAGTTCCAGGGCGGCGCGCACCGTCCGGTCGTCGACATCGGCGGCGGCGGCCTCGATCAGGCCGGCGGCGGCCGGGTCCCGCTGGTCGACCAGGTAGCGCAGGGCGGCCCGGCGGGCACCGGGCAGTCCGTTCCGCGCGGCCTCCAGCACGGCGGGGCGGTCCTCGGGGCGGACCACGGCGGCCAGGCAGCGGGCGGCGGCGGCGGCCCTGCGGTCCACGGCATCGGGGCCGGCGGGATCACCGCCGTCGCGGGCGGGCTCCGGGCGGTCGGGCCGGCCGGCGAAGGCGGCGGCGCCGAGGCCGCCGAGCTCGCCCTGGTCGGCCCAGACGAGCACGTCGGCGGTGGACCAGCCCGGGGTCACGCCGGTGCGGTTCACCTGGCGCTGCCAGAGGTCGAACGGGGACTGCTCGCTCGCCGCCGCGACCCGCGGGTGGTAGGCCGCCCAGAGCCGCCACGGCCGTGGCTCGTACGCGCCGCGGATGAACTCACGCAGCTCGGCGTCGCCCTCGGGGCCCGGCGGGAACCGGTCCAGCACCGCGGTACCGAGCAGCAGCAGGCCGCGGTCGTCGTCGCGCAGCGCGAGCTCGTCCAGCGCCCAGGCCCAGTTGGTGCCGGTGGCGGCGTACTCGCGCAGCATCAGCAGCGCGTCGCGCCGGCCGTACGCGGC
The DNA here is from genome assembly GCF_040298365.1 of Kitasatospora sp. NPDC001603. Classification (NCBI taxonomy): domain Bacteria; kingdom Bacillati; phylum Actinomycetota; class Actinomycetes; order Kitasatosporales; family Streptomycetaceae; genus Kitasatospora; species Kitasatospora sp. NPDC001603. Next base: position 9,670 of record NZ_JBEPAA010000064.1, on the reverse strand, counting down.
GAGGTGGCCCAGGACGGACAGGGCGAGACCGGTGCGGTACTCGTCGTCGTCGAGGAGGTCCTCCGGGTCGTGGAGGTGGTCCTCGATGCCGTCGAGCGGCGCCTCCAGTTCCATGTAGAGGCGCGCGTAGTAGAGGGAGCGGTTCTCGACCTGCCAGTCGGCTCTCGGGTCCCTGGTGACGCACTCCTGGAGCGCGGCGATGGCGTCGGTGCGGTCGGCGGCCAGCGCGTGGAGCTGCCCGTCACCGCGGCCTCGCTGAAGGAGGCCGAGGAGGCTGGCACTGGGTGCTATCACTGGCTCGAACATGAGGTCAGCATCCGTTGCGGCGGTCGTAGTGGCAACGGGATTTCCGTCGCCGGGGTCGGTGGTCGGTACTGCGGTGGGCGCCCGGGCGCCGGAATCACCGAAGGTTACCGCCTCGGACACCTCGCCGCACACAGGGCGATCGACCCTCCTGCCGCAGTGGCATATGCCGGGGGAATTTTGCCAGAGATCTGCTCAAATCCCCCACGAGGGTGACTCCGCTGTGCGACAGTCTTCTCACTGCTTGACAGCTTCCCACCTCACGGCCACCCCGCGGCCACCCTCCCCACCTCCCTCTCCGCCGGCCCGGAGCCGGCCTCGACCCGATGGAATCGCCATGAGCATGCCTGCCACTGCCGCCCGCCGGGCCGCCCGCCGCAGCGATGCCCGACGGACGGACACCGGGGCGGACGACGGGTCGGTGGGCGGCAGAGTGGACGGCACGACGCAGGCGCACTCCGGTCCCGTGGTCGGCTCCGCCGAGTGGGACCTCCTCACCGACGACGTCCGGTGGTCCGCCGAGGTGTACCGGCTGCTCGGCTGCGACCCGGGGCACGGACCGCTCAGCCTCGACCGGCTGCCCGACCGGCTCGCCGAGGCGGACCGGCCGCAGCTGCGCCGGATGATGACCGACGCCCTGGTGCACGGCCGCCACGCCTTCGGCACCCTCCAGGTCAGCCACCCCGACGGTGAGCGCACCACGGTGGAGTGCGCGGGCGAGCCGGTCCTCGGGAACGACGGCACCGTGACGGCGCTGCGGATGCTGCTGCGCCCCGCCGACCCCGACTGACGCAGGCCGCCCCCGGCCGACGCCGGGCCCCGGACGGCTCACAGCCCCGGGCGGCTCACAGCCCCGAACGCCCGGAGCACCGGGCGGCTCGGACGGACCGCGACCGGCTCAGGCGAACCTGGGCCGGTTCTTGGCGTCCGCCTGCCGCAACTCCCGCCCGAGCTCCACCCGCAGCTCGTCCACCACCGGCAGCCCCCGGTAGCGGGCGGTCAGCCGGTACATCTCGCGCAACCGGTCCCAGGTGCGGTGCGAGGAGTTCTGGCCGATCAGGTTCATCACCATCTTGGCCTGGAGTTCCGCCGCGTCGGGCTCCCCGCTGAGCCAGTGCACCGAGGCGAGCGTGATCCGGTCGAACAGCGCCGAACGCAGCTGACCGGTGCCCTCGCGCAGCTTGATCACCCGCTCGGCCTGGCGGCGCGCCTCCAGGGCGGCCGTCAGGTCGTGCTCGGCCAGGGTGCGCAGCACCAGCGCCTGCATCCCGCGCAGCTCGGCCTCGTCGAAGAGCTGCATCCAGGAGGGCGGCGGCTCGGACACGTCCTCGGCGAAGAGGTCCTCGGCCTCGCCGAGCAGCCGCCGGGTGTCCTGCGAGTGCCCGACCGAGGCGTGCGCCCAGGCCTCCACGGTGTTCAGCATCGCCCGGGTTCTGGGCAGCACCCGGCCGCCGCTCGCCCGGGCCGCGGCCATCAGGTCGATCGCGTCGTCGGCGCGGCCCAGGTGCACCATCTGGCGGGCGGCCCGGGAGATCGCCTCACCGGCCCGGGGGCGGTCGCCGGCCTCCTTGGCCGACTCGGCGGCGATCATGAAGTACTTCTGCGCGGTCGACTCCAGGCCGACGTCGTGCGACATCCAGCCGGCCAGCACCGCGAGGTTGGCCGCGACCAGCCAGAGCCGCTGCTCCACGGCCTGGCCGTGGCGGTGCGTCAGCAGCCCGCCCACCTCGTTGAGCTGTCCCACCACCGCCTTGCGCTGGAGGCCGCCGCCGCGCGCCGCGTCCCAGGCGCGGAACACCTGGACCGAGCGCTCCAGTGCCTCCACCTCGTCGAGCCCGACCGGGCCCGCGTCGTACACGTCCACCACCGGGCGGGCCCCGCCCTGGGTGACCACCTGTCGGGGGCCCGGCGCGGCGGCCGCGTACGCGACGGCGTCCCCGCCCAGCCAGCCCTTGAGAGTGTCGGCGATGACCGCCCCGGCCGTGAGCGCGGCGCCCGCACCCACCAATCCACGTCGGTTGAGCATGAGGTCCATTCCCGTGAACTCGGTGAGGACCGCGGCCGTACGATCCGGCTCCCATGGATGTGCTGCGGACTGCGCCGCTCCGGTCCTGGTGGGCCGGTGTCGTTCCAGACCGAGGTCCTCAATGGTGACGACACGGCCGAGCCGCTCCGTGAACACGGACGCCAGTACCCTCGGCACCGGATCGCGCGGGATCTCTCCGTGCTCGATCCAGCGCCGGACCCGCGAGGTGTCGGTGGACAGCTGCTGCTCTCCCATGGCCGCACCACGCCGGTTGACCAGCCGTGCGAGCTCGCCCTTCGACCATCCGGCCAGGACGAACAGATCGGCGAGTCGGGTGTTGGGTCCCCTGCTCACGTGAAGCCCCCAGGTTCCTCGGCTGGTTCAGGCTAGATGCTCCGTCATGTGCCAGGCGAGCATTCGCCAGGCTTCGCCAGGGTCCGCCACATTACTAACCAGTGCCGTCCGGGTGTGATGTAGAGGTGCGCCACCTCGCCCCTCGGGTCGGGCGGCGCCCCGGGCAGGTGGGGGGTGCTCCCCCGACCGTGTCACGGGGCGTCCCCGGTCCTCACCCGAGGGGGTGGCGCGGCCGGGTGGCGCGGGGGCGCCGGGCACGGCCACGGCAGTCCGGTCGTCCGCATTCCCCAGGGTGCGGAACGACCGGGTCACCGCCGAAGCAAGGGGCTCCGGCCCCCGCGTCCGTGCCCGGCGCCCGCGCTCCACCCACCGCACCGAGACAGGGCCGCCGTCACGCCAGCAAGCACGCGGCACCGGCCCTCCCCGCACCGCGGGGCGCACCCGCCGACGGACAGAAAGGGACCACCCTCACCCCATGTACTCCTCCGCGACCTCCCCCACGCCGACCGCGACCCGCACCCCGCTGCGCCCCCCGGGCGCGGCCGCCGGCCGTCCCGGTCCGAAGCAGCTGCCGCCGAGCCGCCCCGCGGTGCCGCGCGGCGCCGACGGCCGGACCACGGACGCGCGGGGCCAGGCCGCCCGGACGGCGCTGGGGCTGCGCGCCCCCGAGTCCGTCCTGCCCCCGGGCGCCCGGATGCCGGCCGTCCGGCCCGGCGACGGCCGGATGCTCCGCCCGCCGATGCGGCCCGGTCAGCCCGGTGCCCCCGAGCGGATCGACCCGGCGGCGCTGCAGACCCCGGCCGTACGGGCCGCGCTGGCGGGTGTCGCCCGGATATGCCCCGCCTTCACCCCGCGCCAGGTGCTGCGCGAGGGCAGCCGCCACATCCTGGTGGCGGGCACCATCGGGCGCGCGCCGGTGGTCGCCAAGTGCCTGGCCCCGCAGGCGGTGCGGAGCGAGTACTTCGAGCAGCTGGTGGCCGACTTCCACCACGAGGTCGCGGTCTACCGCGCCTTCGTCCGGCACCGCCCGCCGGTGCGGCTGCCCCGGCTGGTCGCGGCCGACCACGACCGCTGCGTGCTCGTCATGGAGCGCGTGCCCGGCCGGCCCGCCGCCCGGGAGCGCCACCCCGCCAACGCGCCGACCCCGGGCGAGGTGCGGGCGCTGCTCGGCGCGGTCCGCACGCTCAACCTGTGGCGGCCGCCGACCGACGTCTTCCAGCCACGGCTGGACTACCAGGTGGAGATCGCCCGCTACCACTCGGTGGGACAGCTCACCGACCGGGACGCCGGCGACCTGCGCGGCCTGCTGCACGGCCTGAGCCACGCCCCGCTCCAGCTCTGTCACGGCGACGCCCTGCTCAGCAACATGCTGCTGGCGCCCTCCGGGCCGGTCCTGGTCGACTGGGAGCAGGCCGGCTGGTACCTGCCGGGCTACGACCTGGCCGTGCTCTGGAGCGTCCTCTCCGGGGACACCGCCGCCCGCCGGCAGATCAGCCAACTCGCGCAGAGCGGCGGCACACTGGCCCGGGACGCGTTCCTGGTGAACCTGGTGCTCGTGCTGATGCGGGAGATCCGGCTGTACGACGTGCCCGGCGCCGGCGAGGAGCAGCGGATCATGATCCGCCGGCTGTACGACGACGCGGCGCTGGCCCGCCGGGCCGTCCGCGCCGCCGTCGGCACCCGCTGAGCCGGGCGAACGGCCCGGGCCCCGACCGCTCGCGCACGATCGGTCGGGGCCCGGGCCGTTCGGGCCGCGGCCGGGCCAGGCCGGTCAGAGGCGTCGCCCGCGCTCCAGGGCGGCCCGGCCGGCGGCGTCCAGGACGGCCTCGTCCGGGGCGAAGTGGACACGGCTGCTGAGCACGTCCCGCAGATAGCGCTCCAGCGGGTGACGCCGGCTCAGGCCGGGGTTGCCGGTGAGCGAGACCGCCTGCTGGACGGCCGCTATCGCCGCCCGGGTGGCGAGCAGTTGTGCCGGACCGGTCCGGGCGACGGCGTCCGGTTCGGCCCGGTCCACCCGCGGTGCCAGTCCGTTGACCAGTTCCTCGGCGCCGATCAGCTGGGCCTCGATCTCGCCCAGCGCGCAGCGGTACCGGGGCAGGCTGCCGAGCGGCTCGGTGAGGTTGGCCGGAGTGCGCTGGTGGAGGAAGCGGACCAGCCACTGCTCGGCGGCGCGGGCGACCCCGAGGGCGACCGCGGACAGGGCCAGATCGTGCCAGGCGCGGGTGAGTTCGGCGGCGGGCACCGCGGCCGCGGCACCCGCGTCCTCGATGCCGCCGGCCTCGGCGCCCCTGACCTCGACGCCCCTGGCCTCGGCACCGGACGGCGCGGTTCCGGCGCGGGCGGGCCCGCCGGCCCGGCCGGTGGTCCTCGGGCCGGTGCCCCTCGGGGCGGTGAGTCCGAGCGCGAGTTCGCCCGGCACCCGGACGGCGTCCAGGACGACGTCGTGGCTGGCGCTGGCCCGCAGGCCGAGCTGGTCCCAGGTCGGATCGACCTCGATGCCCTCGCTGTCCCCGCGCACCAGGAAGGTGCCGATCCGCGGCACCGGCTCCTCGGTCCGTGCGGTGACGGCCATCCAGGCCAGCGCCTCGGCACCGGCGCAGTACGTCTTTCGGCCACTGAGCAGCCAGCCGTCACCGTCCCGCCTGGCCACCGTGGCCGGCTGGGCGCCGCCCTGGCCGCCCGGCTCCGCGCGCAGGGTGTTGACCAGGGCGGGCCCCCGGCGGGACTCGGTGAGCAGCCGCCGGTAGCCGGCCGCCGGCCAGGCGGCCACCCGGGCCTGCTCGGCGTGCTGCAGCAGCGTGAAGGCGGTGACCACGGCCACCGAGGCGTCCCCCCTGCCGAGTTGGGCGAGCACCCGGACGGTGTCGGCGAGCGTGCCGCCGGGGCCGCCGTACCGCTGTCCGACGGTGAGGGTGAGCAGACCGGCCTCGTGCACCGCCTCGATGCCCTGGTAGGGGAAGGTGGCGTCGCGGTCGTGTTCCTCGGCGCGGGCCGCCAGCAGGTCCACGACCCGGGGCAGCCCGGCGAGGGCGGCGGCGACGGGCGACTGATCGGCAGCGGTGGTGGTCATGGTGCTGGTGCCTCCGGGCGGCAGCGTGGGCTCGGCAAGTGCGGGCGGCACGCCGGACGGGCGCGCGGTACCGGTGGACGGCCCCGGAAGTCAGCGCAACACCCGCCCCCGGATCGGCGCCGGCCACTCGGCCGGGCACCCGCCGCCTCGGGGACGGATCCCCCTCAGTGGCCCGGACACGCCGCGCTTGCGGTGCGCCGCAGGTCCAGGTAGCTGCGACGGGTCAGCAGCGGGAGACGGCACGACATGTTCGCGACTGTACGAAGCGATGATCGAAACCGTCAAGCAGTGCCCGGAGCGCGGAACGGCCCCGGCCGCGCCGCCGCGGGAGTGCCGGTCAGCCCTGCTGGAACATGTCCGCCGGGAGCGGCTTGAGCAGCTGGTAGAGGTCGTCCGAAATCGGTCGGTCCCAGGAGGCGATGGTGACCTGGACGCCGTCGCTGCGGCCGAACTGCGAGCAGAACACCCGGCCCTCGCTGACCTTGACCTTCTTCACGATCAGCAGGTCGTCCCCGAGCATCACCGGGAAGTCCTCCGCCGAGACGAACTCGACCGGTTCTTCGTTCTCCAGCGCCGCGAGCAGCTGCCGGACCTCGAAGGGCACCTCGTCCCCGGTCTCGCGGGCCGGCGAGCCCTCGGGGAGGTTGCCGATGAACATCGCCGGGCCTCTGCCTCCGAACAGGTCGTAGCGGAGGAAAATCCCCTGACAGGAGCCGTCCGGGCCGGTCATCATGGCCGCGCCGAAGTCGCCGGGCCAGTCGCCCGGGTCCATGGCGAGCACGTCGAAGTCCGGGCCGGTGGGCTGTCCGGAGCGACGGCGGAGAAAAGACATGGGAACATCGTACGTGCCCGGCACACCACTCTCGCGGGGTGGGTGGGGCGCTGGACGGAGATCCACGCTCAGAGACCAATGTTGACTCTGAGCAACCGTCCGGGCTACGTTCGGTTCAGCACGACAGCCGTTCTGGGTTTCACCCTTCGGGGGGACGGCATGTCGCAACGCGGCCCTACACGCGTATCCCTCACTGTGCACATCGTCGTGCCGATCCGCCGAGCACCCAGCTTCGTCGTCGCACACAGCACAGCACACAAGCCAGCAGTTCGAAGCCACACAAGCAAGGTCCGCGGGGCCCCGGCCCGTCGCTCCCGCGGATCTGCTCGGGACGCCGCCGCGTGGGGGCGTGCGGGTCCCGAGCACCCGGCACCGACGTCGAGTCGCTCTCGGCAGCGGTGTCAGCCTCCCGGCGACTGCCGGCCCCTTGTGGGCCGGGACCGGCCAACGCACCCCCGGTGCGCAGGGGATGACTGGGAGGCAGGTCCGGCGTGACTGCCGGGCTGCACAGCAGGCGCCGTGTCTGGCCGCGTGGGGGCGGTGGGCACGGCGTCTGCCTGTGCTCATACTCTGAGCTGCGCTTGTCTAACAGTCAACAGAATTTATGACCGGGTACGCTCAAGGCTGATCACAAGATGGGAACGGGCCCCTCACGGGACCCGTTCCGGCACTTCCCTCCCTGCGCCCCGGCCGGTGCGCGGCGGCCAGGACGGGCGATCAGGCGGGTCGGGCAGGCCGGGCGGGCCGGGCGGGCCTCAGGTGAGGTCGAACTCGCCGTCCCGGGCGCCGAGCACGAAGGCCCGCCACTCGCCCGGTGTGAAGACCAGGACCGGCCCGTCCTCCTGGCGGCCGTCCCGCATGCCGATGTAGCCGTCCACGAACGCGATCTGGACATCCCCGACCCCCTGACTGCTGCACAGCCAGGTCGCCCCGGTGAAGTCCACCTTCGGCTTCCCGCTCGGCGCGAGCTCCGGCGACGGTGCGGGCACCTCGACGCCCGTGCCCACGGCCGACTCCACGTCAGTCCCGATATTGGCTGCCATTACTGGTCTCCTCCCGACGGCTTTCGAGGCCAGCCTAGTCACCGCCGCCGCCCCGGTCAGCGGGTTGCCGAGGACTCCCCCGACCGGGGGCGGCGCTCCGCCGGCGGGCCCCGCGGGCCGCCGCGCTGTGCTAGGGGATGGGGGCGAAGTCGCGTCGGATCAGGCCGCGGCGCACACACCTAGGGCCCACGGCCGGAAAGCGTCCGTCGATCGGGCCGGGCGCCCCGTCCGGAGCGTGTCCCGCCCCGCCGGGCGGCGCCCGAGCTGCCAGAGTGAGGAGGGCCCGCACCCCGACGCCCCCAGGAGCAGCCGATGAGCCGCCGGGACGGCACCAGCGCCGATGTCATCCCCATCTCCGAGGCCCCCTCGGCCCACCCCCCGGCGCCCCGCACCCCGCCCGCGCGCACCCCCCTGCCCCGGTCGGCCCCCGGCCGGCCGCCCCTGCACGGACGGGTCGGGGTCGTCCTGGTCTCGCACAGCCAGGAGCTGGCCGCCGCGGTACGCGCCCTGGCGCTCGCGCTGGCCGGTACCGACTCCCCCTCCCCGGTGGCCGCGACCGGCGGCGACCCGGACTCCGGTCCGGGCATCAGCGCCGTCCTGGTGTCCGCCGCCACCCGCCGGGTCGACCAGGGGCACGGGGTGGTGATGCTCGCCGACCTCGGCAGCGCGGTGACCACCGTCCGGGCCCTGCTCTCCGACGCGGACGAGCACGGGCTGCCGTTCCCGGTCCGGTTCGCCGACGCACCGTTCGTGGAGGGCGCGGTGGCCGCGGTCGCGACGGCCACCGCCGGCGGCGACCTCGCCGCGGTCCTGGACGCGGCCGAGGAGGCGTACCGCCAGCGCAAGGACTGAGCGGGCCGGGACCGCCGGACCCTTCTCGCCGTTCCGCCCCACCGCGGGTGACCACCCGGCTACCATCGGCACAGGGCCGGGCCGGGCGGGCCGGGCGGGTGCGGAGGGGGAGCCCCAGCCATGCGCGTGGTCGTCACCGGCGGAGCCGGATTCATCGGGGCCAACCTGGTCCGGGCCCTGCTGGCCCGCCCCGAGGTGGAGCTGGTCCGGGTGGTGGACAACCTGTCCACGGGCCACAAGGCGAACCTGGCCGGCGTCGACGCCGCCCTGTACGAGGGCAGCATCCTCGACCCCGCCCTGCTGGACGAGGCCTTCGCGGGCGCCGACGCGGTGGTGCACCTGGCCGCCCTGCCGTCCGTCCCGCGCTCCGTCGCGGACCCGCTGGCCAGCCACCACGCCAACGCGACCGGCACCCTGGAGGTGCTGGAGGCGGCCCGCCGGGCCGGCGGGCTGTACGTGGCCGCCGCCTCCTCGTCCTCGGTCTACGGCGCCAACCGCGAGCTGCCCAAGCGCGAGACCATGCGCACCGCGCCGATGAGCCCCTACGCGGTCAGCAAGCTGGCCTCCGAGTCCTACCTGGCCGCCTACCACCACTGCTACGGGCTGGGCGTGCTGCCGCTGCGGTTCTTCAACGTCTTCGGCCCGCTCCAGCCCGCCGGGCACGCCTACGCGGCCGTGGTACCGGCCTTCCTGGACGCGGCCCTGGCCGGGCGGCCGGTGACGGTGCACGGGGACGGCGGCCAGAGCCGGGACTTCACCTACATCGGCACCGTCACCGAGGTGATCACCGAGGCGGTGCTGCGCCGGGTGGTGCACGCCGATCCGGTCAACCTGGCCTTCGGCACCCGGACGTCGCTGCTGGAGCTGGTCGGCACGATGGAGTCGGTGCTGGGGCGGCCGGTCGCGGTGACCCACACCGACCCGCGGCCCGGCGACGTCCGGGACTCGCAGGCCGACAACGCGCGGCTGCGCGAGCTCTTCCCGGACGTCCGGCCGGTGGCGCTGCGCGAGGGGCTGGAGCGAACGGCGGAGTGGTTCCGCACGCTCTGACGCGCGGGGCGGGGCCGGGGCGGTGCGGTGCTCGCGGCCCGGCGCTCACAGCCCGGCGCTCGGCCCCAGGCGCTCGGCCCTCGGCGAAGGCAGCGGCGCCCGCCGCCGTCCGGAAGATCCCGGACGGCGGCGGGCCGCCG
>NZ_JBEPAA010000063.1:0-46464 GCF_040298365.1 Kitasatospora sp. NPDC001603 | reverse complement strand
GCCTGCACCTCGTCCGCTCCCTCACCCACCGCTTCGGCACCGACCCCCGCAAGCACGGCAAGCGCGTCTGGTTCGAGCTGGACGCCGCCGCGTGAGCGCCGCCCGCCGCACCCCGATCGCGCCCGACGACCCCCGCATGCGCGACTACACCCACGCCCAGATCACCACCCTCCTCGGCGAACTCCACACCCGAGGCGCCAGGTTCGGCATCCAGTGGGGCCCTGCCACCACCGTGGGCGGCACCGTCGACGGCCGCATCCTCGTCGACTTCGGCAACGCCCCCGTGGCCACCCTCCTCAACCTCCTCCACCTGCTCCGCGACACCGAGAGGAACGAGCCGTGGGAGTCCTGATCCCCCTCGTCACCGAAGCGATCCACACCGAACGCACCACCGTCGCCTACCTCAGCGTCGAGCACGCCCCCGACGCCACCGTCCAGCTCCGCCTCGCCGTCGACCTCGACATCCACACCGGCCCCGGCGAACAGCTCGCCCTCCCCCTCACCCGGGACCAGGCCCACGAGCTCCTCCACTCCCTCGCCGCCCACCTCGGCCACCGCGTCCTGGGAATCCACCGATGAGAACCGGCACCGCCAACTTCCTCGTCGGCGCCGCCCTCCTCACCCTCCTCGCGCTCGCCCTCACCACCGTCGCCCTCGGCGTCATCACCGCCCTCAAGGTCAACGACGACCAGCACACCCTCGCGCCGAAACCCATCACCCGCCACGGACGCTGGGAACTGCGCACCCGCCCCGACGGCACCCACGAATACGCCTGGATCGCCCGCCAGGCCGGTCACTACGGCCCCGAAATCCGACAGCATCCCCCCACCCCCGGCCGACACCGCATACCCACCTAGCAGCGGCAAAGCGAAGGCCCCCGCCCACCCGGGCAGGGGCCTCGCCGCCACCGCACGGGAATTCCCGGTGCGGCGAGCCGGTTCGGACCTATCCTGCCCGCCGTGACCGACTGGAGCAGGATCGAAGCCACCGACTGTGCCGTACCCGCCGACCGGCCACTGGAGGAGCTGGTCCGCGAACTCTCCGGCGCCCTGGCGGACCCCGATCCGGACGTCCGGGACGGAGCGCCGTACGCCGTCCTCGCGACCTGGATCGAGCGCGGGGTGATCGACGGGCCCCGGCGGCTGGCGCTGGGGGACGAGATGGCCGCCCGCTTCCTCGACCCGCAGATCCAGGCCCGCACCTTCGCCCCCCTCGTCCTCGACATGCTGGTGGAGAAGGGGGACTTCGAGGCCGCCTGGGTGGACGCGTTCGAGCGGTGGTACCCGGCGGAGACGGACCTGCGCGGCCATGACGAGAAGCTCGGCTGGCTCCACGCCGTCGCGCACGGCGCGGACCTGCTGGACCGGTTCGGCCGACACCCCGAGGTGGATCCGGTGCGGATGCTTCACCTCGCCGCCGCGCGGCTGACGGCGCCCACCGACCACGTGTTCGACCAGCTGGAGGACGACCGGCTGGCGCGGGCGGTCGCCCGGGTGCTCACCCGGCCCGATCTGAGCGAGTCCGACGCGACCACGTGGCTGGACCCGGTCGCCGCCCGCTTCGGGGCCGACCGCCTCAGTACCCCGGTGCCCGCCCACCTCAGCAACTGCCTGCGCACGCTGCGTCTGCTCTACGTCCTCGCGGACCGCGGCGTGCGGGCACCGAACACCGATGCCGCACCGGAGGCCCTCCCCCACGGGGCGGCGGTCAAGGAACGCCTCGCCGCCGTCCTCGACCGGATCGTCAAGCGGTAGGCGCGGGAGCACACGGCCCGGGCGGTGGCCGGCCCGGCCGCCACGGCCCCGAGATCCGCCATCGAAGCGACCCCACCCCGGCCGGCACCGCGCCCCCGCCCGAGCCGGCACGTTGAGGCCCTCGCCCACCGGGCGAGGGCCTCTCCGGTCTTCGACCGCAGTGATCGCCGGTACTCCACGCCCGTCACCGGCCCGCGCGAAAGGTTCCGAAAACAACTCCGAACCCACCTGCAACCACCGGCCGGGATGCGCGTCTATACGGATGAAGGCACGGAGAGCGAGACCGGCGAGGCCGGGGGGCGCTACCGCTGACAGCGGGGCCGGTCGTCTTCACACACCGTCAGCACCATGACCCTGGGGAAACACGTCATGCGCAAGTCCGTTATGCCCTCCTTCGCGAAGAACGTCACCGCCACCTCCGGCCGCCGCCGGCTCGCCGCCGTCGCCGCCACCGTCGTCCTCGCCGGCTCCGTCCAGCTGATGACCGCCGAGGCCTCCTCGGCCTGCGGCTCGGGAAACACGGCCGCCGCCGAGGCCAAGCCGGTCACCCCCGCCTCCGCGCACAAGGGCGACCTCACCGCCGGGTTCCACATGACCCCCGACGGCCAGAGCATCACTGCCGGCGGCGCCAAGGCCGAGATCGGCGTGGGAGTCACCAACTTCACCGGTGCCCCGTACGAGAACGTCGGCCCCATGATCGCGATCTTCAACCCGAAGGGCGCCACCCGGCTGGAGGACTTCACCGTCGAGGCCGCCACCGCCGGCGGCTGGAAGAGGCTCTCCCTCCACCACGGCTGCGACCCCACGATCATCGCCGACACCAGCTCGCTCAAGACGAAGCAGCTCACCGACGGCCGCGCCACCCACTTCGCCTTCCGCGTCTCCGTCTCGGCCAACGCCGCAGCCGACCTGAAGAGCTTCGAGGTCTACATCGGCGGCAAGGCCGACGGCTACCCCGGGGAGCATGGCGGCACCCACACCTACACGGTCGTCCGCACCCCCGCCCCGGCCAAGCCGGCGACCACCGCCAAGCCGGCCGCCAAGCCCACGACCAGCGCCAAGCCGACCGCCAAGCCCGCCGCCCCGAAGTCGGCCGCCCCCGTCGCGCCCGTCGAGGACAAGACCCAGACCCCCGCCACCCCCAAGGCCACGCCGACCGCCTCCGCCACCACCGCCCCCGCCACCACCGCCCCGGCCACCACCGCCCCGGCCGGCACCCCCGAGCTCGCCCAGACCGGCGCCGGCACCCCCAACGGCTTCCTCGCCGCCGCCTCCGCCGCCTTCGTCGCGCTCGGCGCGGGCGTCCTGATCGCCGTGCGCCGGCTGCGTCCCCAGCGCTGACCGGCGCACGGAGCACCACAGGGGCCCTGCCCCCGCACGGCGGTGCGGAGGCAGGGCCCCTCGTCGTTCCCGGGTGACGACGGGCTCAGTCCTCGACCGGCTCCCGGTCCGCCGACGTCCGACCCGACGCCCACCCCGACACCCACCCCGAGGCCGCCGCGCTCGCCGCCAGCAACCGCAGACCGGCCTCCGACGACGAGCCGGGCACCGCGCTGAAGAGCAGCATCCGGTGCCCGGACGCCTCCGGCAGCGGCAGCGCCTCGAAGTCCAGCGCCAAGTCCCCGACCACCGGATGGTGGAACTCCTTGGTGCCGAACAGGCAGTCGTGCACCGGGTGGCGCGACCAGAGCGCCGCGAACTCCGCGCTCTTCATCGACAGCTCGCCGATCACCTCGGCCAGTTGCCGGTCCTCCTGGTGCCGCCCGGCGGCCAGCCGCAGGAAGGCGACCTGGGCCCGGGCCTCGGTCTCCCAGCCCGGGTAGAGCTCCCGGGTCCGCGGGTCGAGGAAGAGCAGCCGGGAGAGGTTGGGGCGCGCCGCCGGCGAGTCCGGCGCCGCCGCGTCCAGGTGCCCGGCCAGCAATGCGTGGCCGAGCGGGTTCCAGGCCAGCACCTCGTTGCGCAGGCCGACCACCACCGCCGGGACGTCGGCCATCGCCGCGATCAGCCGGCCCACCGCCGGCCGGACCCGCTCGAAGCGCTCGGCCGGGCGCCCCTTCGCCGTCCGGCCCGGGCGGGCCAGGTTGCGCAGGTGGGCGTGCTCGTCGCCGTCGAGGCGCAGTGCCCGGGCGATGGCGTCCAGCACCTCGTCGGAGACGTTGCGGCTCTGCCCCTGCTCCAGCCGCGTGTAGTAGGTGATGCTGACGCCCGCCAGCTGGGACAGCTCCTCGCGCCGCAGCCCGGGCACCCGGCGCCGGCTGCCGTACGTGGTCAGCCCGACGTCCTCGGGTCGCAGCCGGGCGCGGCGGGTGCGCAGGAACGCGCCCAGCTCGCTCGGCCTCTCCGCCCCCGCCGACGACGCCAAGGAGGCCGACGACGCCGAGGAGGGGGCCGGCAACGGCCTCTCCGCCGACCGGGGCTGCTGCGCTGACGGTGTCTCGGGTGCGGTCATGCCTCCAGTGAACACCGCCGGGCGGCGCCGAGCCTGTCCCTGCCAGTGCCACCCTCCGCGGGGGTCTGGGTACCCCCGGCGCGGCCCAGCAGGCTGCTGCCGTACCCGGAACACCCCGTCGAGCGAAAGGCAGCGGAGCGATGACCGCCACCCTGTCCGAAGCACCAGCCCTCCCCCGCACACCAGCCGGTATGACCGGCCGGCAGCGCCTCGTCCTGGTCGTGCTGCTGGCCGCCCAGTTCATGCTGGCCGTGGACTTCTCGATCCTGAACGTCGCCCTGCCGGTGATCGGCCAGGGTCTCGGCTTCGGGCTCGGCGGCCTGCAGTGGATCGCCACCGCCTTCGCCCTGAGCGCGGCGGGCTTCACCCTGCTGTTCGGACGGGTCGCCGACCTCTTCGGGCGGCGCCAGGTGTTCCTGATCGGTCTCGCCGTGCTCGGCGTCTCCTCGCTGGTCGGCGGGCTGGCCACCACCCCGGAGCTGCTGCTGGCCGCCCGGGTGGCGCAGGGCCTGGCCACCGCCGCCGTCACGCCGGCCGGGCTGGCGCTGCTCACCACCGCCTTCCCGGAGGGCCCGCTGCGCGAGCGGGCGCTGGGCCTGAACGGCGCGCTGATGTCGGCCGGCTTCACCTCGGGCGCGGTGCTCGGCGGGCTGCTCACCGACCTGCTGAGCTGGCGCTGGGCGTTCTTCGTCAACGTGCCGGTGGCCCTGGCCGTCCTGCTGGTGGCGCCCCGGCTGATCGCGGAGAGCCGGCCGGCCGGGAAGGTCCGGATGGACTTCCCGGGGGCGGTCACCGTCACCGGCGGTCTGCTCGCCCTGGTCCACGGACTGACGGCGGCCGGTGAGCACGGCTGGGGCGACCCGCTCGCGCTCGGCTCGCTTGGGCTGGGCGCGGCGCTGCTGGTGGCGTTCTGGTTCGTCGAGCGGACCGCCGCCTCGCCCCTCGTGCCGGTCCGGGTGCTGCGGCGGCGCACGGTGGTCTGGGGCAACGCGGCCGGCCTGCTGGCCTTCGCCACCGAGACCTCGCTGGTCTTCCTGCTGACCCTCTACCTCCAGCGGGTGCTGGGCTTCTCCGCGCTGGCCACCGGCCTGGCCTTCGGGGTCCTGGGTGCCGGCACCGTGCTCGGCGGTGTGGTCGCGCCGCGGCTGATCGGGCGGCTCGGCAGCCGGGGCGCGCTGCTCGCGGGATTCCTGGTGCAGGCCGCCGCGACCGCCGCGCTGCTCCTGCTCGGCGCCGACCGGGCCTGGCTCGGCCTGCTGCTGGCGGCGACCTTCGTCGGCGGGGTCGGCAACATGCTGGCGATCGTCGGCTTCATGGTGACGGCCACCTCGGGCCTGCCGGACGAGGAGCAGGGGCTGGCCACCGGGGTCGCCACCATGACCCAGCAGGTCGGCATCACCCTGGGCACCCCGGTGATGAGCGCGGTCGCCACCGCGGCCGCCGCGGGGACCACCGTGCTCACCGGGGTCACCTGGGCGATCGCCGTGAACACCGCGCTGGTGCTGCTCGCCGCCCTCGCCTCGGCGCTCTTCCTGCGGCGGGGATGAGGACCCCCGCCCGACCGGCGGAGTGGGAAGTCGGACCCGCCGACTTCCCACTCCGCCACTGCCGTCGGACGACGGCGTCACGAGCTGCTTCACTCACCCGGCCCGCCTCGACGATCTCGGAGATCTCGCCGGCGGAGTCCAGCACGAGCTCGACCGCGCTCCCGAGCACTGCCCGGCACCGGCTCGGAACCGCACCAGGACAGCGCCCGGCCAGCGCCCGGACAGCACCAGGCCAGCACCCGGACAGGACGACGCAGGGGCGCACCGCCGAGCGGTGCGCCCCTGGTGAAGCCGGTGTCCGTACGAGGTCAGCCGTCGATGGTCTTGCGGAACGCCTCGGCCACCGTGAGGAAGATCGAGTTGCCCTCGACCTCGCCGATCGAGATCCGGACGCCCTCCGGGAACGGGCGGACGATCACGCCGGCGTCGGCACAGGCCGCCGCGAACTCCTGGGAGCGCTCGCCGAGCGCCAGCCAGACGAAGTTGGCCTGCGAGTCCGGGATCTCCCAGCCCTGGGCACGCAGCCCGGCGACCACCCGGGTGCGCTCCTCGACCAGTGCGTCGACCCGGACCATCAGGGCCTCCTCGGCCCGCAGCGAGGCGACGGCCGCGTTCTGCGCGAGCTGGGTGACGCCGAACGGCACCGCCGTCTTGCGCAGCGCGTTCGCCACCGGCTCGTGCGCGATCGCGAAGCCGACCCGCATGCCCGCCAGGCCGTACGCCTTGGAGAAGGTCCGCAGCACGCAGACGTTGGGGCGGTCGCGGTAGAGGTCGATGCCGTTGGGGACGTCGGCGTCGCGGATGAACTCGATGTACGCCTCGTCGACGACCACCAGGATGTCGGCGGGCACCGCGTCCAGGAAGCGCTCCAGCTCGGCGCGGTGGATCACGTTGCCGGTGGGGTTGTTCGGGTTGCAGACGAAGATCAGCCGGGTGCGGTCGGTGACCGCGGCCAGCATCGCGTCCAGGTCGTGGTCGCCGCCCGCGGTGAGCGCCACCGGGACGGGGGTCGCGCCGGCGACCTGGGTGATGATCGGGTAGGCCTCGAAGGAGCGCCAGGCGAAGATCACCTCGTCGCCCGGGCCGGCCGTGGCGAGGATCAGCGACTGGGCGACGCCGACCGAGCCGGTGCCGGTGGCGATGTGCTCGGCCGGGACGTCGAAGCGCCGGGCCAGCTCGGCGGTCAGCTCGGTGACCGCCATGTCCGGGTACCGGTTGAGCGAGCCGGCCGCCGCGACCGCCGCTTCGAGCACGCCGGGCAGCGGCTCGTACGGGTTCTCGTTGGAGGACAGCTTGTAGGCGTCGGCGCCGGCGGGCTTGCCGGGCTTGTAGGTGGGGATGCCGTCCAGGCTCGACCTCAGCCGAGGCCCCTGCGCTGCCGTTCCACTCACGGTCCTTCTCCTTCTCTCTCCGTCGGGCCCACTGCGTCGGGCCCGCTGGTGCGTCCGCTCCCGCGCCGGACGGGATCG
The DNA here is from genome assembly GCF_040298365.1 of Kitasatospora sp. NPDC001603. Classification (NCBI taxonomy): domain Bacteria; kingdom Bacillati; phylum Actinomycetota; class Actinomycetes; order Kitasatosporales; family Streptomycetaceae; genus Kitasatospora; species Kitasatospora sp. NPDC001603. Next base: position 39,245 of record NZ_JBEPAA010000063.1, on the reverse strand, counting down.
CCGCCGTGCCCGGGATCTCGCAACGCACCGGACCACCCCGGTCGGGTGCCCTGAACGATACCGACCGCGGCTCACCCGTAGGAGTGAGATGCCCGGTCGGGTTACTGGCGCAGATCAGCCATTCTGCAGGGTTCCTTTGGCACATGTCAGAGGTAAGACGGCTGGTTTCGTGCGGGTATCGAAGGGGCGCACACGGGCTCACTCTTGGAGAAACGTATCTCCAAGGACCCCCGATGCGCCGGTCACAGACCCTTGTCAGGAGCCATACGATCGGTCCGCCATGACAGCAGCAGCCAACCAGAGCGGTCGGCGACCCACCACCTCGCGGCGTCTGGAGCGGGCCGGCATCCGGGATGTGGCAGCAGCCGCAGGAGTGTCGATCACCACCGTCTCCGACGCGCTCAACGGTAAGGGCCGCCTGCCCGACGAGACCAGAAGCCGGGTGCGCGAAGTCGCCGAGCGCCTCGGCTACCGCCCCTCGGCCGCCGCCCGAACCCTGCGCACCGGGCGCTCCGGCCTGATCGGACTGACCGTCACCACCTACGGCGAAGAGCCGTTCACCTTCACCGAGTTCGCCTACTTCGCCGAGATGGCCCGCGCCGCCACCAGCGCCGCGCTCGGCCGCGGCTACGCCCTGGTGGTGCTGCCCGCCTCCTCCCGGCACGACGTCTGGGGCAACATCGCCCTGGACGGCACCGTGGTGATCGACCCGCCCGACCAGGACCCCCTGGTCAGCGAGCTGTACCGGTCCGGCGTCCCGGTGGTCAGCGACGGCAAGCCGGGCAACTGCCCGGTCACCGCCTGGGTCGACAACGACCACGAGGCCGCCGTGCTCGGCATCCTCGACCACCTCTCCGAGGCCGGCGCCCGCCGGATCGGCCTGCTCACCGGCACCAGCACCGACACCTACACCCGGCTCTCCACCGAGGCCTACCTCGGCTGGTGCGCCAAGGTCGGCCAGGAGCCGGTCTACGAGACCTACCCGGCGCACGACCCGGCCGCGGGGGCCGTCGCCGCCGACCGGCTGCTGGCCCGCCCGGACCGGCCCGACGCCGTCTACGGGCTCTTCGACCCGAACGGCACCGACCTGCTCGCCGCCGCCCGGCGGTACGGCCTGCGGGTGCCGGACGACCTGCTGCTGGTCTGCTGCAGCGAGAGCGATGTGTACGCGACCACCGAACCGCCGATCACCACGCTCTCGCTCAAGCCCCGGCGGATCGGGACGACGGTGGTCAACCTGCTCATCGACGCCATCGAGGGGGTGGACTCCGGGACGGGCGTCGACATCGCCCGGCTCTTCCCGCCCCGCTTCCGCACCGCCGGGACGGGGCCGCCGCCCGGCACGCTGATGCCCACCGAGCTGATCGTCCGCGCGTCCTCCCAACGGCGGAGTCCGCGCACCACCGTCAGCCCGCCGCGCCCGCCGGGCGAGGTGTAGGGGCCGACGCTGGTGCGCGGACCGGCCCGGGCGGTCAGGCAGCCCGCCCGAGCCGGTGCCCGGGCCGGTGCGTGGGCCGAGGACCGGTGCGGCGGCCGGTCCCGGGCTCCTGGCTCGGCATGGTCCTGTCACGGACCGGCACGCATCGCCACGGACGGCCGCAGGTGATCATCTTGCGGTCTAGACCATACCTAGCCAGGACAAAACGGACCTGACGGACCGCCCGGCTGACGCTCCGGAGGATTGGATACCCACCAGGTGACGACGCCGGGAGAGTGGTCTTCCTATGATGGGCGAATGACACCCGAGGACCGCTTCCCCGGGCCTGAACACCCCGACTCAGGCCCCCGCCACCAGCCGGACCTCGACGTGCTGCCCTTCGGCACCTACTACGAACCCGAGCCGACCGGGTACGCCGAGGCGGCCTACGAGTCGGAGACCTACAGCGGCTACGGCGGCGCCCGGTACCTCGAACAGCACTGGCCGGCCGCCGGACACCCGCAGAACACCGGTCACCCGCACGACGTCGGGCACCCGCACGCCGCGCAGACCGAGCACGGCGGGTACGAGCCGACCCTGCCGGACCGGCCCTCGCCCGCGCACCAGAACGACGACCCGCCGACCATCGAGCTCGGCCCCCCGCTGCCCGAGCCCGGCCTGCCCTACCACCCGTACCCGGCGCCCGCCCCGAACGAGCCGCCCGGCCCGCTCTACGTGGTCGGCGACGTGCACGGCTACCTCGACGAGCTGCTCGCCGAACTGCGCCACCAGGGCCTGATCGACGCCGAGGGCCACTGGGCCGCCGGGCGCTCGCGGATCTGGTTCCTCGGCGACTTCACCGACCGCGGCCCCGACGGCATCGGCGTCATCGACCTGGTCATGCAGCTCGCCGCCGAGGCCGCCGCCGCGGGCGGCTACTGCCGGGCCCTGATGGGCAATCACGAACTGCTCTTCCTGGGCGCCGCCCGGTACGGTGACGAACCCGTCCAGTCCACCGCCGGGACGGCCTCCTTCCTGGCCGCCTGGCGGCTCAACGGCGGCCAGCAGCACGACCTGGACCGCCTGGAGACGCACCACATCAGCTGGCTCTCCCGGCTGCCCGCCATCGCGCTGGAGGAGGGCCACCTGCTGCTGCACTCCGACACCACCGCGTACCTGGAGTACGGCGACTCCATCGCCGAGGTCAACGACGCCGTCCACCACCTGCTCGCGGACGAGGGCGTCGACGAGTGGTGGGACTGCTTCCGCCGGTTCACCAAGCGCTTCGCGTTCCGCGGCGACGGCGGCCCGACGGCCGCCCACGAGCTGCTCGACACCTACGGCGGCGCGCGGATCGTGCACGGCCACAGCCCCATCCCGTACCTGACCGGCGCGGTGCACGCCGACGACGGCGCGCCGCCGCACATCCCGGGCCCGTACGTCTACGCCGACGAGCTCGCCGTCGCCATGGACGGCGGGGTCACCATGGAGGGGCGACTGCTCGTCGCACGGCTGCCGATCTGACCCCCCGGCCGCCCCACCGACCCCAGGGCGAACACCCGTTCCCGGCGCCCGGGCCGTAGCGCACGCGCGGCCCGGGGCGCGAAATTCCGGAAACTTACTGTCTGCGCGGCCGTGACCACCCCTACCATCGAGGGCACACCACACCCGGCCGCCCGTGTGACGGCCCGTCTCCCTACCCGTCTCCGTGCACCGCGACGGAGCGAACGGGGTTGGCATGAACGGGGTCCCCATGAACAACGCCCCGCACCTGCTCGCCGAGGACCGCCCTGACTACGAGCGCCTCCTCGACGAAGCACTGCGTGACGGCACCGTCCTCACCGCCCTGCGCACGCCCGGCGCACTCACCGCCGACCAGTTGCGCATCAAGGCCCTGCGCGCCGCCGACGGCGTCGCGGCTGCGGCGGCCACCGAGTACACGCACTACCTCCGGCTCCGCGACAGCCTGCGGGAGACACCACCGCCCGCCCGGAGCGGCGAGCCCAGCGCGCCCGGCCTGATCACCCAGCTGCGCTCCGCCAACGGCGGCGCCGGGCTCTTCCCGGTGCTCACCGTGCTCACCCCGATCCTGGCCTGGGCCGCCGCACTCGTCCTGCTGCTGATCGGCTACACGCTGCGGGCCGCCGACCCCGAGCTGCGGCTGGCCCGCTCGCTGCTGACCGCCGGCTGGCTGGCGCTGGCGGCCGGCGTGGTCGCGATGGCGGTGGGCATCGTCGGGCTGATCCTCACCGCCCTGCGGGACGGCGCCGGCACCCCGACGCCCCCCGGCACCGACCCGGACCTCGCCGCCGAACTCGCCGACGCCCGGCGCGACTGGCAGCGCGCGCTGCGCGAGCGGGCGCTGCTGCCCTACCTGCACACCGCCCTGCGCGCCGACCCCACGACGGCGCCGGGCATACCGGGACCGGGCGCCGAACCCGACACCGCCCGCCCCGGCACCGCCCGCCCGGACACCGCCCGCCCGGACTTCAGCAGCCCCGGCTACAGCGGGCCGGGCTTCACCAGCCCCGGCGCCGAGGGGCTCACCGACCCGCAGGGCCGGGAGCCGCGCACGGCCTCCTTCAGCACCCCGGACTTCACCGGCCCCGGCTACACCGGGCCGGGCTTCACGGGGCCGGACGAGGTCTGACCCCGGGGGACGGGCGGGCCGGCCCACTCGGCGTCAGTTCGCCGGCGCGGTCACGGGACCGGCACCGCCGTCCGCCCCCGCGTCCGCCCCCGCCGCCGCGTCCGCCCCCGCGCCGGTGTCCGTCGCGGCGCGGACGAACTCCCGGACCCGCTCGGTGGTGTTGCTCTCCAACCAGACCAGCCCGCGCTCGATCGGCGACGCGTCGCGGATCGGCACGTAGGCGACGTCCGGGCGGGGGTAGTACCGCCGGGAGTGCTCACCCACCGGCAGGACGCCCCGGCTCATCGCCACCAGCGAGAGCATCTCCGAGAAGGTGTTGCCGACCGGCCCCTTGGGCACCGGCAGACCGGCCGGCGTGCGGTCCGGGGTCCGGTCCCGCTTGAACTCGACCGAGGTGACCGCCGGGTACTGCACCACCGGGTACTCGGCGAGGACTTCGAGCGAGACCGACTCCGCCCCGGCCAGCGGGTGCCCGGCGGCCACCGCCAGGACCCGCCGCTCCTCCATCAGCGCCGGCCCGCGGGCCATCCCGTCGAACGGGAAGGCCGCGATGAGGAGGTCGACGGAGCCGTCCAGCAGGCTGGCCCGGGAGTTGAACAGCTGCACCTCCCGGACCTCCACCCGGCAGCCCGGGTGGCGCTCGGTGAACAGCCGCACGGCCCTGAGCAGCACCGGCGCGGTCCACTCGCCGAGGAAGGCGACCCGCAGCTCCCCGGTCACCCCGCGCCCGGCGTCGACGGCGCGGCGCACCGACGCGTCGATCCCGGCGGCCAGCGGCGCCAGGTCCCCGGCCAGCCGCTGCCCGATCGCGGTGAGCCGCACGGTCCGGCTGGTGCGCTCGAACAGCCGGGCGCCGATCCGCCGCTCCAGCTTCCCGATCACCTGGCTGATCCGGCCGGTGCTGACTCCCAGGCGCTCGGCGGTCCGCCCGAAGTGGAGCTCCTCGGCGAGCGTCAGCAGCGCCTCGATCTCGTGGCGCTCCCACACGGCCGGCTCCCATCGTTTACTTCCGGTGAACGATCCTGGACCGATCGAGCGTTGATCCCCCGCCCGGGGCGGTCCGATCATGGAAGCACGTCAACCCGCCCGCCCCACCCCGGGAGTCCCCAGTGAGCGCCGTCCGCGTCAAGGCCTTCGACCACCTCGTCCTCAACGTCCGGGACGTCGAGCGCTCGCTGGACTTCTACGCCGGCCTGCTCGGTCTGGCCCCCGTCCGCGTCGACGAGTGGCGGGCCGGCAAGGTCTCGTTCCCCTCCGTGCGGGTCAGCCCGGAGACCATCATCGACCTGACCGCCCGCGAGCGCGGCGGCTCCAACGTCGACCACATCTGCCTCACCGTCGACCCCCTGGACTGGCAGGAGGTCATCGACTCCGGCGTGTTCACCGTCCTCGAAGGCCCCGTCCCCCGCTACGGCGCCCGCGGCAGCGCCACCTCGGTCTACGTGCAGGACCCGGACGGCAACACCGTCGAACTCCGCTGGTACCCCGAGGACGCTTCCTGAGCGCCGGACCCGGCCCACGAACAGGCCGAGGACACGCCGGTACAGGGGTCCGGCGTGCCCTCGGCCGACATCCGGCGGGGGTGCCGGAGCCGATGGCGGCCCCGGCCGTGCCGCCTCACACGTTCGGGAAGACGAAGTCGATGTCGGACTGCCCGGTGTACGCGCGGCTGAGCAGGAAGCGGGCCTCGGACGGCCGGTACACGCCGTAGGTGGTGCGGCCGGTGCCGCTCCAGTCGCCCACGATCGGCAGGTCGCCGGGCGCGCCGAAGCCGGCGGTGGAGACGCTGCCGTCGTCGTGCCGCAGCGCGAAGACACCGAGGCCCTTCAGGCCCTCGGCCGGCCGGTAGATCCCCAGCTGGGTGTGGCCGACGCCGTCCCAGTCGCCCACCACGGGCAGGTCGCCGGCGTCGCCGAAGACGGCGCTGCTGAAGCTGCCGTCGTCGTGCCGCACGATGAACGCCCCGGTGCTCGGACGGTAGACGGCCAGCTGCGCGTGACCGTTGCCGTCCCAGCGGCCCGGCACCGGGACGTCGCCCGGGTCGCCCATCGGCACGGCGGTGACGCTGCCGTCCTGGTGTCGCAGGCCGAAGGTGCTCGAACCCGGCCGGTAGATGCCCGCCTGGTCGTGCCCGGTGCCGTCCCAGTCGCCCGCGACCGGCGTGTCACCGGCCTGGCCGAGGTAGATCCGCTCGCCCTGGCCGGTCGGCGCGTTGGTGGTCAGCGGGGTCAGCGCGCCGTTGCGGTAGAACGCCACCGTGGCGGGCTGCCCGGTGGTCCAGCGGCCGGCGATCGGAGTGGCCACGGAGACCGGGTACGTGATCGAGGCCGAGCGGCCGTGGTCGTCCGTCACCGTGTGGGTGACGGTGTACGTGCCGGGCTTCGCGTAGGAGTGGCGCGCGGTGGTGGCGCTCCCCACCACCGGCGCGGTGCCGTCACCGAAGTCGAAGCTCCGGGTGGCCACCGGCCACGGGCTGACCGTCGCGGTACCGTCGGCCAGCACCTCCTGGCCGCCCGTGTTGTAGGGCGACAGCGCGAGGGCGGGCCGGACCGGGCCGGGAGCGGCGACCGTGACCCGGCTGGACGTGGTCTTCGTCAGGCCCAGGCCGTCGGTCGCCGTCAGCGTGACGGTGTAGGTCCCCGGGGCGTAGTCGTGCCGCGCCGGGAAGGTGACCGGGCCGACCGGGGCGCTGCCGTCGCCGAAGTCCAGCGTGGCGGTCGCGGGGGACCAGGGCGAATCGACCCGGCCGTTGATCACGGCGGTCAGCGGCTGGCCGGCCGGCGGGGCCGACGGGACGCTCAGCGACACGGCCAGCGGGTCCTGCGCCTCGACCGCGCCCCGGTCGTAGTAGCCGACACCCGTCCCGGTGTCGGCGACCAGCGGATTGTCGGCCCGCGGCCTGCCGCGCCCGTCGGTGGTGAGCGTGCCGGGCGCGGTGGCGTCGGCCGAGTCGACGGCGGGGGAGTCGGGCCGCAGCAGGTCCGCACGGGAGGCGGACAGGTCGTGCGCGCCCTGGCCGGAGGCCTGCTGGAACTGCGCGACCGTGGCGTACGTACGGCCCGCCCAGCTGTACGGCGTCCGCGTCAGCGTGGTGACGAGGTTGTAGTCCGCCTTGGTCCCCGCGGTCGAGCCGGCGGACACCGAGAGGTCCTCGTGTCCGGTGGACGCGCAGCCGCCCCAGCTCGGGTGGCCGTTCTCGTCCCCGTCCAGCACGTTGTTCTCGATCGTCGCGCCCGTGGACGCCCCGGCCAGCTCGACCAGCGGCCCGCAGGAGGCCTGGACGGTGTTGCCGGTGACCACCGCGTCCGGGGCGTCGGTGATCCGCACCCCGACGCCCGAGTTGGAGCTGAGGTAGTTGGTCGTCAGGACCGCGTGCCGCACTCCGGCGTCGACCTGGACGCCACCCGCGTGCGAGGCGCTGATGTCGTTGCGGCTCAGGGTGACGTCGCTGCTCGCACCGGTGATCCGCGCGCTCGGGTACCCGGTGTCGACCGTGCTGTCCCAGCCGGAGCTGTAGACGACCAGGTCGTCGATGGTGACCCGGCTGGAGTCGGTGACCAGGACGGCCTCCCGACCGGAGCGCCCGAAGAGGTGCCGGACCACGACGTCGTGGACGCCGGTGAGGGCGACGACGTTGCTGAGGCCCCCGTACTCCCCGAGGACCGTCCCCCGGCCCGCCGGGTCCTCGGTGTAGGGCGTCCCGACGAAGGTGATCGGCGCCGTCGGCGTCCCGGAGCGGGTGAGCGCGATCGGCTCGTTGTAGTCACCGCCCGCGATGTGCACGGTCTGCCCCGGCCGGACGGCGTCCGTCGCGGCACCGATGGTGCAGAAGGGCGTGCCCTGGCCCCCCGCGGTGGGCGCGGAGTCGGAGCAGGACGCGGACTTGTTGTCCACGTACAGGTCGGTGGCGTCGGCGCTCGCGGTGGCGACCGAGGTGATCGCCCCGGTGACCGACAGGACCAGAACGACTGCAGCCGGAATACGTGCTCTTCGCACGGTGGTTCCCCCATGATTCACGCGATGGCGCCAGAACGGCGGAGCACACATTCGTGTGATCAAGATGCTGCTGTCAAGTGCATTCCGCCCCGACGGCGAGCCCGGGCGACGCGATCCCGGTGCGGTCGCCCGGACGCGGAAGCGCACGGTCCGCGACTCCCCCCTTCGGGTCGCGGGAACTCGCGGGCCGTCTCCGGGTCGAGGGCCAGGTTGAACTGGTCCTCCCAGCGGAACTCGAAGCGGGCGTCGGAGAGCGCGTCGTCCCAGGCCTGGGCGCCGGGGTGGCCCTTGGCCAGGTCGGCGGCACGGACGGCGATCTTGTAGGTGATGACGCCGGTCTTCACGTCGTCCCGGTCGGGCAGGCCCGGGTTGAGTGGCTCCTCCGCCGGCGTGTGGTTCCCCGCCGCGGCCGCGCCCCGCGTGTGCGAGGCGTCCTGGGCCGTTGCCCGAGACTGCTCCGGACCGTCGGGCCAGGCCCGACCGGAGTAGCCTGGGCTTCATCCAGGGCATTCCGCATCCGGTCCCCGTTCCGGCTTCGTTCTGGGTGCAGGACAGCGCCGGGCGGCGCAGAACCGCCCGGAGGCGGGTCGGGTCGACGTCATGACCACCCAGTACGCACAGTCCGCGAGCCACGGCCTCACGGTGTCGGACGCGATGGAGCCCTACGAGTACCAGATCGCCGACGACATCACCGTCGACCGGGCCAACGAGATCTTCCGCGGTGCCCGCGTCGCCTACCTGCTGGTCCGCGACCACAACGGCCGCTGCGAGGGGCTGGTGACGCGGGCCGGTCTCGATTCGTTCCTGACCCGCTCCTGGTACGCCGAGCGGACCGCGCTGCGCGACACCGCGCACCAGCGGGGCCCGTTCGCCTGGCCCGGGATGGCCCTCGGCCTGGCGGCGCTGGCGATGAGGATCAAGTCCCTCGCGATCTGGCCGGTCATCGACGACGACGGCTACCTCCTCGGCATCCTCACCGCCGACCGCGTGGCCGGCCTGACGGCCCCCCACCCCGTCGCCTGACCGTCCGGACGGGTCGGCGCGGCGCGGTCACCCCGGCGGGCGAACTCCCCTGCCCCCGCCCCGCCGACCTCCGGAGTGACGGCCGCTCAGAGCCCGAGGATCTCGCGGATGAGGCCGAGTTTGCGCTCCGGGGAGAGGCCCCGGGGGCGGTCGGCGAGCAGACCGTTCAGGACGGTGGGGACGTCGAACCCGTCGGGTGCCTGGATCGCGTCGATGACCTGGCACCGCAGACCGTCGTCCCGCAGAAACACCCACAGCTCGTGCTCCTTGCGCGGTTCGGCGTTCTCCCTCGGCGACAGCCGCCAGGCCGGGAACCAGCCGAGACCCTCCGCCGCGAGGCTCTCGGCCACTTCGTCCAGCACGTACTTGCCGAGTCTGCGGTATCCGAGTTCCTCGCGCAGCTCTCCGAGCGTGACTCGGAGCAGGCCGCCGACGAGACGGCAGCGTTCGGCCACGGTGCCGGCGTCGCCCTTGGTCGCCGCGAGCAGCCCGCCCTGCCGATTCATTGGGTCGTTCATATGCAGGCCAACGACTCGATCCCCCGAGCGATACGTCATTTCACCACCATGGACGCGGCCAAGAGGAAAAACGGTACTGCTAAGGCGTGGAAGGCACTCAGGGGAGGATTACGACGGCATTCGGGTCCACCGGTCCCATGCGGGAACGACGTCGGACTCCGTGAGCGTAGCCGGATCCGGAGGAGCCGACCGGAGCTGAGGCCGAGACTCCGTACGCGGCGTTGAGTACGTAGACAAACGACGCGCCGGGCAGAGGTGAAGATACCCCGACGGCGCCATCGCTTCACCCTTTTGCATCTTTATTATTCTTTCCTTCTCATGTTGTTGTTGCACGGTGTACTGAGTTGGTGACGGTGCATCACCATCCCTGGCGAACTGTCGCTCTGCGGCCCTCCCGGGGTGACGCCCGTGGCGCCCCGGCGCACGTACGAGGGCTTGTGGGCCGACCAGAACTCACCATCAGCGCTCCGAAACACCTCTTTCCGGGTGACGAAGCTCAACAACGACAAGAAGGGTCCCGTCCCATGGCAGTCGATGCCATTCCGCCCGCCCCACCCGACAGCGGGCGCCGACGCTCCCGCCTCACGGGGGCGCTCGTCCTGCTCTCCGGACTCACGTTGCTGGCGACAGCAGGTCTGGTCGCGAGCCCCGCGCACGCCGCCACGGCACCGGTGACGCTGGGGACCGACACCAGCTACGCGATCCTGGCCGCCTCAACCGTCACCAACACCGGCCCCAGCGTGATCAACGGAGACCTGGGCCTCAGCCCGGGCACCAGCGTGACGGGCTTTCCGCCCGGGATCGTGAACGGCGTCCAGCACGTCAACGACGCCCAGGCCGCACAGGCCCAGTCCGACCTGGTCATCGCCTACAACGACGCCGCGGGCCGGGCCCCCACCGCCAGCCTGACCTCTCCGGGCGACATCGGCGGACTGACGCTGACGCCCGGCGTCTACAAGGCCACGTCGTCGCTCAACCTCACCGGGACCGTCACCCTCGACGCCCTGGGCGACCCCAGTGCCGTCTTCATCTTCCAGATCGCCTCCACCCTGATCACGGCGCCGTCGAGCGTCGTCAGCCTGGTCAACGGGGCGCAGCCCTGCAACGTGTTCTGGCAGGTGGGCAGCTCCGCCACCATCGACGTCAGCTCCTTCTTCAAGGGCAACATCCTCGCCATGACGTCCATCACCGTGAACCACGCCTCGGTGATCGAAGGCCGTGCCCTGGCCCGCACGGGGGCCGTCACGCTGGACGACAACACCATCACGAGGGCGGCCTGCACCGTCGGCCCGCCCGGACCGAGCGGTCCTGCTGGTCCGAGCGGCCCGCCCGGACCGAGCGGTCCTGCTGGTCCGAGCGGTCCTGCCGGTCCGAGCGGACCCACCGGTCCGACTGGACCCGCCGGTCCGGCCGGCTCGCCCGGTGCGCCCGGCCCCGACGGCGCTCCCGGCGTACCCGGCGCCCCTGGTGCACCTGGTTCGCCCGGCCCCAACGGCGCTCCCGGCGTACCCGGCGCCCCTGGTGCTCCGGGCGCCCCCGGCCCCAACGGCGCCCCAGGAGCTCCCGGTGCACCTGGTTCACCCGGCCCCAACGGCGCTCCCGGCGTACCCGGCGCCCCTGGTGCACCTGGTGCCCCCGGCCCCAACGGCGCCCCAGGAGCTCCCGGTGCGCCTGGTGCTCCGGGTGCCAATGGTTCACCCGGTGCCAACGGACTCCCCGGAGCGAACGGCTCACCCGGAGCCAACGGCTCACCCGGCGCACCCGGTTCTCCCGGCCCCGCAGGACCGGCAGGACCCGCAGGTCCGACAGGCCCGGCAGGACCGGCAGGACCGGCAGGACCGGCAGGGCCGTCCCAGTCTCCAAGCGGCCACGGCGGTCACGGCGGGCCGGGGCACGGCGACCAGGGTCACGGTGGTCATGAGCAAGGTCATCACGGGAACGACCACGGCCCTCACGGCAACGTGCCGGGCGGCTCCGTGCAGGTCGGCAACGGTCACGGCGGCAACGCATCGGGCGCTCCCGTGCAGGGCGGTCCCGTGCAGCACCCGGATGAGTCGGGGGCGGCACTCGCCGCCACCGGCTCGGGTGGATCGATCGGCCTCCTGGTCGGCTCGACGGCCGCCCTCACCCTGGGCGGTGCACTCGTCGTCCTGGTGAGGCGAAGCGGACGAGCCGCGGCCCGCCGACGGCACTGACCCCGACGAAACCCGGCAAACCCCGCGGATCTCGCGGCGACGGCGGACGACCCGGCCGGCGCCGATCGTGGCCCCCCGGGACGTCCGACGACATCCGACGACGTGAAAGCGCACCGGCCCGCGACTCCCCCCACGGGACGCGGGCCGGTGCAGTCGGTGGAGAGTCAGTCCGCGATCGGCAGGTAGACCCGGTTGCCCTGCTCGGCGAACTCCTCGGACTTGGCCCGCATGCCCGCCAGGGCCTCGGCGTCGTAGTCCGAGGCGACGGCGGAGGAGCCGTCGCCGTGCTCGGCGCGGATCTGCTGGGAGATCTTCATCGAGCAGAACTTCGGGCCGCACATCGAGCAGAAGTGGGCCGTCTTGGCGGGCTCGGCGGGGAGCGTCTCGTCGTGGAACTCGCGGGCCGTCTCCGGGTCGAGGGCCAGGTTGAACTGGTCCTCCCAGCGGAACTCGAAGCGGGCGTCGGAGAGGGCGTCGTCCCAGGCCTGGGCGCCGGGGTGACCCTTGGCCAGGTCGGCGGCGTGGGCGGCGATCTTGTAGGTGATGACGCCGGTCTTCACGTCGTCCCGGTCGGGCAGGCCCAGGTGCTCCTTGGGGGTGACGTAGCAGAGCATCGCGGTGCCCCACCAGGCGATCATCGCGGCGCCGATGCCCGAGGTGATGTGGTCGTAGCCGGGGGCGACGTCCGTGGTCAGCGGGCCGAGGGTGTAGAACGGCGCCTCGTCGCAGATCTCCTTCTGGAGATCCATGTTCTCCTTGATCTTGTTCATCGGGACGTGGCCCGGGCCCTCGATCATCACCTGGACGTCCCGCTCCCGGGCGATCCGGCCCAGCTCGCCCAGCGTCTGCAGCTCGGCGAACTGCGCCTCGTCGTTGGCGTCGGCGATCGAGCCGGGGCGCAGGCCGTCACCGAGCGAGAAGGTGACGTCGTAGCTCGCGAGGATCTCGCAGAGCTCCTCGAAGTTGGTGTAGAGGAAGTTCTCCCGGTGGTGGGCCAGGCACCAGGCCGCCATGATCGAGCCGCCGCGCGAGACGATGCCGGTCTTGCGACGGGCCGTCAGCGGCACGTACCGCAGCAGCACGCCGGCGTGCACGGTCATGTAGTCGACGCCCTGCTCGCACTGCTCGACGATGGTGTCCCGGTAGACGTCCCAGCTGAGCTCCTCGGCCCGGCCGTCGACCTTCTCCAGCGCCTGGTAGAGCGGCACCGTGCCGATCGGGACGGGGGAGTTGCGCAGGATCCACTCCCGGGTGGTGTGGATGTTGCGGCCGGTGGAGAGGTCCATGACGGTGTCGGCGCCCCAGCGGGTGGCCCAGGTCATCTTCTCCACCTCCTCCTCGATCGAGGAGGTGACGGCGGAGTTGCCGATATTGGCGTTGATCTTCACCAGGAAGTTGGTGCCGATGATCGACGGCTCCACCTCGGGGTGGTTCACGTTGACCGGGATGACGGCGCGGCCGCGCGCCACCTCGGCGCGGACGTACTCCGGGTCCAGGCCCTCGCGCAGGGCCACGAACTCCATCTCCGGCGTCACCACGCCGCGCCGGGCGTAGGCGAGCTGGGTGACGGAGGCGCCGGACCGGCCGCGCAACGGGCGGCGCGGGCGGCCGGGGAAGACGGCGTCCAGGTTGCGCAGGTTCCCGCCGCGCGGCGAAGTGTGCTTGATCCCGTCGTCCTCCGGGCGGGCCTCGCGGCCGTCGTACTCCTCGACGTCGCCGCGCTGGCGGATCCAGGCGTCCCGCAGCGGCGGCAGGCCGCGCCGCACGTCGGCCTCGTAGGCGGGGTCGGTGTACGAGCCGGAGGTGTCGTAGAGCGGGACGGTCCGGCCGTTGGTCAGTACGACCTCGCGGTACGGGACCCGCAGGTCGGGGCGGGACCCCTGGCGGTAGGCCTTGCGCCAGGCCGGGGTCGGGTAGCCGGTGGCCGCGCTTCCGGCGGCCTGGTTCCGGGCAGACTGCGGCTGTGCGTCGAACGTGGTCATCAGACCCTCTACTCCCTACGCCGGCATTACCCGGTCAGGTTCCTGCGGTCGGCGCAGCGGTCGGCACGTCCAGCGACGTTCCGGTCAGCGCCCTCTCAGCCCGGTGCTCCGAGCTCCCGTGTCCGCAGGCGGTGTTGCCTGCGCATGACGTCCAACACCGTAGCGAGCGGATCGCCGCTGGTCCAGAGGGGATCCCCGGGCGGCGGTCCGGACGACGGGGCGCCGCGGCGCTCCGGGGCGGGCAGACTGGCAGTCACGCGGGGCGGGCGGCGAAGGAGGAGCGCAGTGATCGGGAGCACGGGGCGGGTCAGCGGAGCGGTGGGCGCGGGACTGGTCGGCGAGGTGATGGTGCACGTCCCGGAGCGCCGGGGCACGGAGGCGTTCCTCGCCTATCTCGCCGTGCCGGGTGACCGGCTGTCGGTCGGCACGCCCGTGGTGGTGATCGAGTACCACCCGCCCCGGACCGTCTACGTGGCACCGATCCTGCCGTGACAGGGTTGTGACGGACGGTCATGTGCGATCCCTTCTCCTCCGGTTGTCCCGGGCGGACAATCCGAGTCGGCGCATCTCATGCGCCGAAAGGGGGAGTTGAACCATGGTGTTCGTCATCATCGGGACCGCCGCCGGGGTACTGCTGGTGGGTGTCACGCTCTTCAAGCTCATGTGGCGGGTGGCCGAGCCCAACGAGGCCCTGATCATCTCCGGCTCCCGGCACCGGACCGAGGGGGTCGGGGACGGCCTGGGCTTCCGGATCGTCACCGGGCGGGGGACCTTCGTCACGCCGGGGCTGCAGGGCGTCCGCCGGCTCTCGCTGGACCTCAACGAGGCCGAGCTGGACGTCGAATGCGTCACCACGCAGGGCATCCCGGTCCGGGTCAAGGGCGTGGTGATCTTCAAGATCGGCGACGACGACGTCTCCATCGCCAATGCCGCCCGGCGATTCCTGGACCAGCAGAAGCTGATCAGCCAGCGGGTCCACAACGTCTTCGCCGGCCACCTGCGCTCGATCGTCGGCGGGCTCACCGTCGAGGACATGATCCGGGACCGCGAGCGGCTCACCGGGGAGACCAGGGCCGCCTCCGGGCTGGAGATGGAGAAGCTCGGGCTGATCATCGACACCCTGCAGATCCAGGAGATCATCGACCCGACCGGCTACATCAAGAACCTCGCCATCCCGCACGCCGCCGCCGTCCAGCGGGACGCCCGGATCGCCCAGGCCGCGGCCGACCGGATGGCCACCGAGGCGGAGCAGGAGGCCGCCGCCCGCAAGGCCGAGGCGACCCGCAACAGCGCCATCCAGCAGTCCGCGTACCAGGCCGAACGGGACACCGCCAACGCCCGCGCCCAGCAGGCCGGGCCGCTCGCCGAGGCCGCCTCCCGGCAGGAGGTCGTCGTCCAGGAGACGAAGGTCGCCGAACTGGAGTCGCGCCGCAAGGAGCAGCAGCTGCAGATCGAGGTCCGCAAGCCGGCCGACGCCAAGGCGTACGAGACCCGCACCCGGGCGGACGCCGACCGCGACGCGCGGATCTCGGCGGCGCAGGCCCAGGCCCAGGAGACCGAGCTGAAGGCGGCCGCCGAGGCCGGCCAGGTCAGGATCGCGGCCCAGGCCGCGGCGGACGCCACCAGGCTGCGCGCCCTGGCCGAGGCCGAGGCGACCAGGGCCACCGGGCAGGCCGAGGCCGCGGCCACCGAGGCCCGCGGGCTGGCGGACGCGGAGGCCGCCAAGGCGATCGGGCTCGCCAAGGCCGCCGGCATCCAGGCCCGGGCCGCCGCCCTCGCCGAGAACCAGGACGCCGTGGTGGCACAGGAGTTGGCGGAGAAGTGGCCGGACATCGTGCTGGCCGCCGCGCAGTCCTTCGGCAACGTCGAACACATGGTGCTGCTCAACGGCGCCGACGGGGTGGGCGAGCTGTTCGCCAAGGCGCTCACCATGGGCGGGACCGGCCTCGGCCTGGCCCGCCAGCTGCTCACCACCCTGCACGGGCCGGGGCAGCCCGGCCCGGCGCCGGACACCGCGGCGCCGGGCGGAGCCGCCGTACCGGCGGTGGCCGGGACGGCCGCGGGCGGCGCGGCCGTCGTGGTGCCCGTCCAGCAGATCCCGGTCGAGGAGTGACGGCTCCCGGCCCGGTCGAGTAGCAGCCCGCGCCCACCTGAGTACCCGTACTCAGGTGGGCGCGGCGGCGCCGGCCCGGTCGGCCGCCACGTCCACTGGGACGCCACCACCGGCGACCCCGACCTGACCGGCGCCGACCTCTGGTGGTGCACTGCGCCGCGGCCGTCGCGGACCTCCCCCGGGGCTCCGCAGGCGAGGCCGGGCAGTACGCCGTGAACGTCACCGGTACCGCCCGGCTGCTGCGCGCCGCCGGCCGTCCGGTGGTCCAGGTGAGCAGCGCCAGCGTCTACGACCCCCGGATCGGCCGCTCCTGGATCATGGAGCACCACCCCACCGAGGGCGGTCACCTCAACGCCTACGGGCGCACCAAGGCGGCCGCCGAACGGCTCGCGCTGGAGGCGGGCGCCGTCGTCCTTCGCCCACGCGCCGTCTACGGGCCGGGCGATCCCCACCTCGCGCCCCAACTGCTGGCACGGGTGCGGCACGGACTGCTGCTGCTCCCCGGCGGCGACGTCCGGATCAGCCTGACCGCCGTGCAGAACCGCCGCCCGGGGCGCGTCCGCCGACGACTGACGCCCGCACCCCCGAGGGGGTACGGGCGTCCGGGACCGGCGGCTCAGCTCCTGGCGGCCTTCTTCACCAGGATCACCACGGCGGCCGCGATCCCCACCACCACCAGCAGCTTGATGACCAGGCTCAGCAGCGCGCCCACCACGCCGAAGACGAATCCGATGATGTTCCAGGCCAGGATCAGCACCAGCACCGGAACGACGATGTTGCGCACCCACGAGGGCAGCGACTTCCAGAACTCAGCCATGTCCGTTCCTTCTCTCCCCTCGGGCCGGCTGCCGTCCGGTGCCGCATCCCGCTTGCTTCGATACTTCGATCGTACGGTGACGCACGGGTCGGAACGAGGGCCGATGGCCCGGAGAGAACCCGGAGATCACCCCTACTCCGGCCCCCGGGGAGACCCGGGGGAGGGCGCCCGAAAGGGCACCCGGGAAGGCCCCCGGAACGGCTCGGGGAACGGCCCGGACGCCGGCCCCGGAGGGTCTCAGACCGGCCAGGTCTCGCCGCGCCAGGCGGCGTCCCAGAACATCCACTCGTACCGCGAGGTGGTGGTGAAGTGCTCCACCACCCGGCGGCGTTCGGCCGGGGAGATCTCCTCGCCGAGCCGGTCGGCCAGCGCGAGGACGCGGCGCACCACGGACTGGAAGGCCTCGTCGCCGTAGGTGGCGATCCACTTGGCGTACAGCGGGTCGGGGGAGCCCTCGGCCAGCAGCCGGTCACCGACCCGGGCGTAGATCCAGTAGCAGGGCAGCACGGCGCCGACCGCCTCCGCGAAGGAGCCGCCGTACACCGTGGCCAGCAGGTAGCTGGTGTAGGCCCGGGTGGTGGGCAGCACCGGCTCGGCGGCGGCCTGTTCGGCGTCGGCGCCGAAGGCCGTCATGAACTCCGCGTGCATGCCCTGCTCGGCCGCCAGCGCGCCGACCGCGTCGTCCGCGAAGGCCCGCACGTCCTCCTCGCCGGGCGCCTTGGCGGCGCAGACGGCGAGCGCGCGGGCGTAGTCGCGCAGGTAGTGCGAGTCCTGGACGACGAAGTGGCGGAACGCCTCGCGCGGCAGGGTGCCGTCGGTGAGGCCGCCGATGAAGGGGTGGTCGAGGATCTCGGCGTAGATCGGCTCGATCGCCGCCCAGAGTTCTTCCGTCAGGCTCAGGCTCATGCCCCGACCCTAGCCGGACCGCCGCGGGCCCCGGCCGTCAGTCCTCCGGCGGGGAGAACACCACCAGGACCCGCAGCTCCTCGGTGACGTGGTGGAACCGGTGCGGCACTCCCGCCGGGACGTAGACCACGGTGCCGCGGGCCACCGTGGTGGTCTCGTTCCCGACGGTCAACTCGGCCCGGCCGCTGACCACCTGGTAGATCTCGTCCTGGGCGTGCGCGGTCTGCGGGTCGGTGGCGCCGGGGGAGAGCGCGTAGAGCCCGGCGGACATCCGCGGCTCGCGCAGGAAGCGCAGATAGGCACCGTCGTTGGCGGCGCGCTCGGCGTCGAGTTCGTCCAGCCGGAACAGCTTCATCGGGGGTGCCCCTCCTCGTCCTTGGCCCGGGTCCAGGGGGCATTCAACACCAAACATGCCGGTCGGGCGCTTCCCCCGCCCCGACCGGCCTGGGACGCTGGCCCCATGAAGGGTTTCGTCATCAAGACACTTATCAACGCGGCCGCCATCTGGGTGGCCGCCTGGATCGTCTCCGGGATCACGCTGACCGGCGACGACTGGCAGAGCAAGACCCTGACGGTGATCGCCGTCGCACTGATCTTCGGCGTGGTCAACTGGCTGATCAAGCCCGTGGTCAAGCTGTTCTCGCTGCCGCTGTTCATCCTCACCCTGGGCCTGATCACCTTCGTCATCAACGCCCTGATGCTCTGGCTGACCTCCTGGGCCTCGGACAAGCTCGACCTGGACTTCCACGTCGACGGCTTCTGGGCGGCGCTGTTCGGCGCGCTCATCATCAGCCTGGTCTCCTGGGGCCTCAACCTGGCGCTCGGCGACGACGACTGAGTGACGCGCCGCCGTCCGCGTGCCCGGGCACGCGAAAGGGGCCCGCACCCGGTTCCGCACCGGGGCGGGCCCCTTCGTGCCACCGTCGCCGGCGGGCGACCGGTCACCGCTCACAGGCTCCGAGGATGTCGGCGAGCTGCGCGTCGATCTCCCCGCCGGTCAGCTCCCGGCCCCTCGGCACCAGCCGGTCGGTCCGCGCGAGGAAGGCGGTCAGCGGCGCCGCGCAGGCGCGCAACCGGGCGTGTCCTTCGGGGGAGCGCAGCAGGACGCAGACCTCCGAGAGCTCCTCGCCGACCGGGTGGACGTGCACGTCGCCCTCGCCCGTCGGCCGGTCGACCCCGTCGAACAGCAGCTCCCGGGCGAAGACCCAGGTGACCGGGGCGTCGCCGGGCAGGTGGAAGGTGAGGCGGACCGCGAACGGGTCGGCGGGGTCGTACTCCAGCTCGACCACGAGGCGGAAGGAGAGCTCGGTGGAGACCACGAGGCTCATCACCAGGTGGCCCTGGACTGTGCTGTGCTGCATGGCGCCAGTACCTCTCGTTCTGCCCGGCCGGATGGCTGGTCGCTCATCGCAGCACAGGCCGGGCGCGGCTGCAATCACTCTCCGACCGTTCGATCGGCAAATTCCTTTGGATTGAAGGTATCAATGGAGATCAGCTCGATATTTTGAAGATCAGGTGAACGCCCCGCTTGGCTATCAAAGATCCATCGGCGCTGTGAGCACGCCCCGAACGGACGCACCCGGGCAGTACGAGTTTCGGGCCGGTCGGCGTGCGGGAGAATCCCGCACAACGCTCCAGCCCCGGAGGTGGCCATGCGCACCCCGCCCCGACCCGTCGTCAAACGCACCGCGCGGGCGATCCTGCTGGAGCTGGACCCGGCCGATCCCCACGGACCGGCCTCGATCGTGCTGATCAAACGCACCCGGCCCGGCTCCCCGCACCCGTACTGGATCACCCCCGGCGGCGGGGTCGAGAGCGAGGACCGCACGGTCACCGACGCCCTGCACCGTGAGGTGGACGAGGAGCTCGGCGGCAAGGTCGTGGACCTCGTCCCCGCCTTCGTCGACACCATCAGCCACACCCACCACGACGACGGCACGCTGCTCCACCCACACGGGGTCAAGGTCCAGCACTTCTTCGTCTGCCGGCTCGCCTCGATGGACCTCGACCGCCGGCACGGGCCGGAGGTGGACGAGCCCAACGGCGAGTACGAGGTGGTCCGGGTGCCCTTCACCCGGGAGGGCGTCACCTCGGTCAACGTCGTCCCGCCCAGCCTGCGGGCGTACCTGGCGGCCAACATCGAGGGCGTCCGGGCCCTGCTCGCCCCCGACTTCGACTGAAGAGCCCAGGGCCCGGGGCCCGGGGCCCAGGGCAGGAGCCGGAGCAGGAGCCGGGCGGTCCGGCTCCCGGCTCAGCCCGCCGCCAGATCGCCGACCAGGTCGTGCCGGATCCGCTCGGGCGCCACCCCGGCCCGCAGCAGCACCCCGGCGCCGCGCCGCACCATCGCGGCCGGCCCGCCCAGAAAGGCCTCCCGGTCCGCCCACGGTCCGAACCGGCCGACCACCTCGGGCAGTTCACCGGTGAGCAGCCCGCCGCCCGGCACCGGACCACCGGCCTGCGGCCCCGGCCCGGACAGCACCGGGTGCACCGACAGCCAGCGGTGGCGCTCGGCCAGCCCGCGCAGCGCCGCCAGCTCGTAGAGTTCGGCGGCCCGCCGGGCCCCGTAGAAGACGTCCACCGCGCGGCCCGCCGCGCCGTACTCGGCCACCTCCTCCACCAGCGCCTTGATCGGGGCGATCCCGGTGCCGCCGCCGAGGCAGAGCAGGTCCGCCCCGGACGTGTGGTCGACGGTCATCGTGCCCGCCGCCGGGCCCAGCCGCAGCACCGAGCCCGGTGCGGCCCGGTGCACCAGCGCGTTGCTCACCCAGCCCGCCTGGACGGCCTTGACGTGGAGGGTCAGCAGACCGTCCGGCCGGGGCGCGGAGGCGAACGAGAAGTACCGCCAGACCCGCGGCCACCAGGGCGTCTCCAGGCTGGTGTACTGCCCGGCCCGGTACGGATAGGCCTGGTCGGGGCGGAGGGTGAGCACCGCGACGTCCGGGGTGCGCAGCTCGTGCCCGACCACCTCGGCCTGCCACCAGGGCGGCGAGGTGCGGGCGTCGTCCTCGGCGGCCTCGATCATGATCGAGGAGACCAGCCGGTAGACCCGCCGCCAGGCCAGCTCGGTCTCGGCGTCCCAGCGGCTGCCCGAGTACCGGGCCAGCGCCGCCACCAGGCACTCCCCCACCGGGCCGTAGTGACCGGTCAGGGTGCCGTACCGGCGGTGGCCGCGCCCCAGGGCGCTCAGGTAGCCGCGCAGGCCCTCCGGGTCGCCGGCACTGCGGGCGGCCATCAGCAGCGCGCGGAAGAGCCGGTCGCGCTGGACGTCCATGGCGGCCGGGAAGAGCGCGCGGACCTCGGGATGGTGCAGGAAGATCAGCGCGTAGAAGTGCGCGGTGGCCCGGTCGGCGACCGGCTCGACCACGGCCAGGCTGGCCCGGATCAGCTCGATGTCCCGGGCGGTGGGCGGCTGCTGCGCGGCGGCGGACCCGGGGCCGGACACGGCGGCGGGCACCGGCTCGGGTGCGGTCGCCCCGCCGGTCGCGGGGGCGACCGGCGGCCGGGCGGGATCGCCGCCCACGGCGGTCCAGTTGAGGCCGGGGGCCCGGGTGAACAGCGGCTCGATGGCGGGCACCGGCGGCCCGGCGGGCGTCGACGGCGCCGGGACCGCGGGCGGCCGGGCCGGGGGGTCGGGGATCGCCACCCGCGGCGCCGCGGCGGGGGCCAGGACCAGCGGAGCCACCGGCGCCGGGGCGGCGGAGACCGGCGGGAGGTCCGGCGGGTCCAGCGGCATCGGCGGGACGGCCGCCGGGGCGTGCGCCGCCGCGGTCGGCACGGTGTCCGGGGCCGGCTCCGGACCGGAGTCCGGCATCCCCGGGACGGCCGCGGCTCCCGCCGAGCCGTGTCCGGTGCGGACCAGGAGAGTTCTGCGTGACTTCACCGCAACGTTTCGAGTACCCAAGAGAATCGTTTCGCCTCCGGCCGGCCTGTGCCACCACCTGGCTTGTTCCTGCTGACGCCTAGGCAGCGTGGCACGCCCGAAGTGCTCATCCGACAAATCGCGCGAAGGCCGGACACCCGCCCCCCGTACGCGCTACTCTCGCTCGATCTGCGGTCGCCCTGGGTGTCCGGGCAGCCACCCAAGGCGACCGCCCGGACGCCGGTCACAACTGCCGCAGCAGCATGCCCGGTTGCTCGACGCAGTCCGCGACGAACCGCAGGAAGCCGCCCGCGGTACCGCCGTCGCAGACCCGGTGGTCGAAGGTGAAGGACAGCTGGGTCACCTCGCGCACCGCCAACTCGCCCTGGTGAACCCAGGGTTTGGCGACGATCCGGCCCACCCCGAGCATCGCCGCCTCGGGGTGGTTGAGGATCGGGGTGGAGCCGTCCACCCCGAACACCCCGTAGTTGTTCAGGGTGAAGGTCCCACCCGTGAGCTCGGCCGGGGTGAGCGCCCCGGTCCGAGCCGACTCGGTCAACCGCGCCAGTTCGGCGCCGAGTTGCTCGGTGCTCAGCCGCTGGGCGTCGCGCACCACCGGAACGACCAGGCCCCGCTCGCCCTGGGCGGCGAAGCCCAGGTGCACCGCGGAGTGCCGGAGGATGCCCGAACCGTCCTCGGTGACACTGGAGTTGAGTTCGGGGAAGCGGGCCAGCGCCACCGTGCAGATCCGGGCGAGCAGCGCCAGCACGCTCACCTTCGAACCGGGGGTGGCATTCAACTGCCTTCGCAGCGCCATCAGTTCGGTGGCGTCCACGTCGACCCAGCAGGTCGCCGCCGGGATCTCCCGGTGGCTGCGGGTGAGCTTCTCGGCCACCGTCCTGCGCAGACCGCGCAGCGGCACCACCTCGGCCCCGGCCGGCGCGGTCGCCCCGTTGGACACCGGCACCGCCGCCGGCGCACCGCCGGGGGCCAGCGCCGCGATCGCCCGTTCGACGTCCGCGCGCATGATCAGACCGTCCGGCCCGCTGCCGGTCAGAGCCGCCAGATCGATCCCGTGCTCCCGGGCCGACCGCCGGACCAGCGGCGAGATCACCGGCACCACCACCGGCGCGACGGCCACGGCCGGCGGAGCGGCGGGCGCCACCACGGCCACCGGCGCGGCGACGGCCGTCGGAGCAGCCGCCGGAACAGGCGCCGCAGCGGTGGCCGGAGCCCCGACCCGGCGGCGACGGCCGCCCTTGTCCGGCTCCGCGACCCCGTACCCGACCAGCGGACGCTCCACCTCGGCGGACGGGGACGGCGCGCCCACGGCGGGCGACACCGCGACCGTCACCAGCGGCGCCCCGACCGCCACCTCCTCGCCCGGCTCGCCGTACCGGGCGGTGACCACCCCGCCGTACGGGCAGGGCACCTCGACCACCGCCTTGGCGGTCTCCACCTCCACCACCGGCTGGTCCACGGCGATCACCTCACCGACCTCGACCATCCAGCGCACCACCTCCGCCCCGGTGAGCCCCTCACCGAGGTCGGGCAGCGTGAACTCGCGTACGACCGGCATCATCCTCAGGCCTCCCACTGCAGCCGGGCGACCGCGTCCAGGATCCGGTCCACCCCGGGGAGGTGGTGGTGCTCCAGCATCGGCGGCGGGTACGGGATGTCGAAGCCGGTGACCCGCAGCACCGGGGCCGCCAGGTGGTGGAAGCAGCGCTCGGTCACCCGGGCGGCGATCTCCGCACCGGTGCCGCCGAAGCCGGTCGCCTCGTGCACCACCACGGCCCGGCCGAGCGAGCGCACCACCCGGCAGACCGTCTCGTCGTCGAACGGGACCAGGGTGCGCAGATCGAGCACCGCGAGGTCCCAGCCCTCGGCCTTGGCCGCCTCGGCCGCCTCCAGGCAGACCGGCAGCGAGGGGCCGTAGGTGATCAGCACCGCCGACGTCCCGGTCCGCCGCAGGACGGCCCGTCCGATCGGCTCGACCGGCGCCGCCGGGTCGAACTCCGCCTTGCCCCAGTAGAGCCGCTTGGGCTCCAGGAAGACCACCGGGTCGTCCGAGGCGATCGAGGCCCGCAGCAGCCCGTAGGCGTCCGCCACCGTCGCCGGGGTGACCACGTGCAGCCCGGGAGTGCTGGTGTAGTAGGCCTCGGAGGCGTCGCTGTGGTGCTCGACCCCGCCGATGCCGCCGCCGTACGGGATGCGCACGGTGATCGGCAGCGGCAGCCGCCCGGCCGTGCGGTTGCGCATCTTGGCGACGTGCGAGAACAGCTGCTCCAGCGCCGGGTAGGCGAAGGCGTCGAACTGCATCTCGACCACCGGGCGCAGCCCGTACATCGCCATGCCGATCGCGGTGCCGAGGATGCCGGCCTCGGCCAGCGGGGTGTCCAGGCAGCGGTCGGCGCCGAACTCGGCGGTCAGGCCGTCGGTGATCCGGAAGACGCCGCCGAGCGCGCCGACGTCCTCGCCGAGCACGTGCACGGCCGGGTCCGCGCGCAGGGCGTCCCGCAGCGCGGAGTTGAGCGCCTGCGCCATGGTGGCGGTGCGCGGACCGGCCGGGGCGGGTCGCGCGGCGGGCCGGCCGAGGGTGGCGGCGGGCGACGGTTGGGCGGTGTTGCTCATGGGTGCTGCACCTCGGCCTCGGCGGCCAGCTCGGCGGACAACTGGGCTGCCTGCTCCCGCAGTTGCGGGGTCGGCTCGGCGTACACATGGGCGAACAGCGCCATCGGGTCCAGCTCGGCGTCGGCGTGGAACTCGGCCCGCATCCGGGCCGCCAGAGCCTCCGCCTCGTCGGCCGACTCCTGCACCAGGGCGTCGTCCAGCAGGCCGATCCGGCGCAGGTGCCGCTCCATCAGCAGGACCGGGTCGTGCTCCCGCCAGGCCGCCACCTCGGTGTCGTCCCGGTAGCGGGTGGCGTCGTCGGCGTTGGTGTGCGCCTCGACGCGGTAGGTGAGCGCCTCGACCAGGGTCGGGCCGCCACCGGTCCGGGCCCGCTCGACCGCCTCGGTCAGCACGCTGTGCACGGCGGGCGCGTCGTTGCCGTCCACCAGCCGGCCCGGCATCCCGTAGCCGACCGCCTTGTGGGCGAGCGTCGGCGCGGCGGACTGCGCGGTGAGCGGCACGGAGATCGCGTACCCGTTGTTCTGGACCAGGAAGACCACCGGGGCGTTCAGCACCGCGGCGAAGTTCAGCGCCTCGTGGAAGTCGCCCTCGCTGGTGCCGCCGTCGCCGAGCAGCGCCAGCGCGACCACCGGGTCGCCGCCGAGCCGGGCGGCGTGCGCGAGGCCGACGGCGTGCGGGGCCTGGGTGGCCAGCGGGGTGCAGAGCGGCGCCGTCCGGGTGGCCAGCGGGTCGTAGCCGGTGTGGGCGTTGCCGCGCAGCAGGGTCAGCGCCTCCAGCGGGTCGACGCCGCGGGAGACCACCGCGAGGGTGTCGCGGTAGCTCGGGAAGAGCCAGTCCTGCTCGCCGAGCGCCAGCGCGGCGGCGACCTGGCAGGCCTCCTGGCCGGTGGACGCCGGGTAGACGGCCAGCCGGCCCTGCTTGGTGAGGGTGGTGGCCTGCTGGTTGTAGCGGCGGCCGACCACCAGGCGGCGGTACAGCTCGCGGAGCAGCGCGGGGTCGTACTTCTCCAGCTCGGGGGTGCCGAGCACGCGGACCGGTGAGGCGTCCGGAAGCAACGGGGCCGGGTCGCTGCGCGGGGCGGTCGCCCCGGGCAGCCAACCGGGCACCGCCGTGTGGTGTCTGTGATCGAGAACGGTCATCTCGGGCACCTCCAGGGGTAGCGGGGGCTCCCTACCGATTGTTCGGTCGTCTGTTCATCTTGACCAGAAGCGTGACAAGGTGGTGGACAATCGGCCCGGGTGGCGGTCGACTGGTGGCAGTGCGTCCAATCCGTGGGGGTGGGGGGTCATGTCGGCTGAACAGACGTCCAGACTCGACCGTGTCGACCGGGCGATCCTGCGGCTGCTGCAGCAGGACGGTCGCGCCTCGATCCGCTCGGTGGCCGAGCGGGTGCACGTGTCCCGGGCGAATGCGTACGCCCGGATATCCAGGATGGTCGAGGACGGCGTCATTCGCGGCTTCACCGCCCGCGTGGACCACGAAAAGGCAGGTCAGGGCGCATCCGCCTACGTCACCCTGAAGATCGTGCAGAACTCCTGGCGGACGGTCCGCGAGCAGCTGCTGGAGCTGCCCGGCGTCGCGCACATCGCGCTGGTGGGCGGAGACTTCGACGTGCTGCTGCTGGTGCACACCGCCGACAACCACGCGCTGCGCGAACTGGTGCTGGGCAGCATCCAGTCCATCCCCCAGGTGCTCGGCACCCGCACCATGCTGGTCTTCGAGGAGACCGACCAGGTGCCGCCCCTTTGATCGGGCACCCGCTCGCCGCCGGGGCGCTTCGACCCGGCGCCGACGATCGTCGCTCAGTGTCCTCGCCCGCTCGCCGCCGGGGCGCTTCGACCCGGCGCCGACGGTCGTCGCTCAGTGTCCTCGCCCGCTCGCCGCCGGGGCGCTTCGACCCGGCGCCGACGGTCGTCGCTCCAACGCCCCTCGTTCCTCGGGGCGTCCTCGCTCCTCCCTTTCGGCACCGGCGCGCCCCTTTGGCTCGGGGCGCACTGGGCCGGGCTGCCGGCTGGGAGCCCGGCGGAGCGGCCCCGGGGCCCAGGTAGTGCCGGGCCGGGGTGACCCTTGGGAGCCCGGCGGAGCGTCCCCTGGGTACGGGTAGTGCCGGGGCGGGGTGACCGTTGGGGGACCGGTGGAGCGTCCCCGGGCCCGATGAGGGCCCGAGCCGGGTGCCCTTTCGGGACGGGTGGGTGGCCCTTTGGCGCGGTACCTTCCGGCCCCGGCCCCTCCCGGTGCTACCGGGCGCGGAGGCCGTCGAAGGCCAGGTGGACCACCGCGTCCGCGACGCCGTCGGCCGCCTTCACGCCGGGCCGGTACCACTCCACGATCGAGTTGATCATGCCGAAGAGCAGCCGGGTGGCCAGCCGCGGCTCGACGTCCGCCCGCAGCGAGCCGTCCGCGACGGCGGCCCTCAGCAGCTCGGCCACCTGGTGGTCGAAGTCCCGGCGGCGCTCCAGCGCCCACTGCTCGGTCACGGTGTTGCCCCGCACCCGCAGCAGCAGGGTGACGTACGGCAGCTCGGTGAGCAGCACCTCCGCGGTGCGCCGCACCACGTGCTCCAGCCGCTCCACCGCGGGGCCCTCGACCGCGCCCGGTTCGGCGAGGATGCCGAAGAGCCCGTCCAGGGCCCGCCCGACGGCCAGCCGGAGCAGCTCCTCCTTGCCGCGGACGTGGTGGTAGATCGAGGACTTGGAGATCCCGGCCGCCCGGGAGAGGTCCTCCATCGAGGTGCCGTCGTAGCCGCGCTCGTTGAAGACGTCGACGGTCACCGCGAGCAGCGACTCCACGGTGTAGGCGGTACGCGTGGTGTGATCGGCCATCCTCCGAGTATCCCCGGCCCCGCTGCGCCCGATGCGCCCGGGTCCATTGGTCCGCACCAACAGCGCGGCCGACGGCCTAGAATCTGCGGACCAGCGTCCACGGCCAGCAGGGTGGGGTCCAGTCTCATGAGCGCAATACCGGCAGTCGCCTCCGACGTGCCCGAGCAGCGCAGCGAGGAGCCGGGGGACGCGGCGCGGGCCGACTGGCGCGAGCGCGGCCGCGCCCTGGTCCTGCGCTTCGGGCCGGCCGTGTGGTGCTACGCGGTGCTCAAGCTGGTCGGCTTCACCGTCTTCATGAAGCTGCTCTCCTTCTCGGGCGACTACGTCAAGAAGCACCCGCGGTTCGGCGGCGGCGCGAACCCCTGGGACGTGCTGGCCAGCTGGGACGGCTGGTGGTACCAGCAGATCGCCCAGTTCGGCTACCACCCCGCGCTGGTCCCCGTCCCGGGCGGCCTCCCCGGCTTCACCGTCGAGCAGAACTCGGCCGCCTTCTTCCCGCTCTACCCGGGGCTGATGCGGCTGGTCTCGGACGGCACCGGGCTCGGCCTGTACGGCGCCGGGATGCTGGTCTCGGTGGTGGCCTCGCTGTTCGCGGCGGCCGGGATCTACGCGGTGGTGGACCAGCTGGCCGGCCCGCGCGCGGGCGTGATCGCGGCCGGGCTCTGGGCGATCGCCCCGGGCTCCGGCGCCGAGTGGGCGCTCTACTCCGACTCGCTGTTCGTCGCGCTGGCGTCCTGGGCCTGCTACTGCGTGATGACCAGGCAGTGGATCGCCGCCGGTGTGATCACGCTGGTCGCCGGCCTCAACCGGCCGACCTCGGCGGCCCTGATCGGCGCCGTCGGCCTGGCCGCGCTGGTCGAGCTGTACCGGCGGGGGAGCGGCGTCGCCCGCCCGGTGGCCGCGATGCTGCTGGCCCCGCTCGGCCTGCTCGGCTACGTCGGCTGGGTGGGCTGGCGGACGGGCGAGTGGGGCGGCTACTTCAAGCTCCAGCACGACGCCTGGCTGCACTACTTCGACTTCGGTCACGGCACCTTCGAGGCGATCCGCGGCGTCCTGCTGGGCCGTTCGGACTACCCGTTCGCCTGGCCGGTGACCGACCTGCTGGCCACCCTGATCGTGCTGACCCTGCCGGTGCTGATCGTGCTGCTGGTCCGGCTGCGTCCGCCGCTGGTGCTGACCGCCTACACGCTGGCCACCATCGTCTCGGTGCTGGGCAGCCTGGGGATCTTCGGCAACACCTCGCGCTACCTGCTCCCGGCCTTCCCGCTGCTGATCGCCCTGGCGGTGGCCATGCGCAGGCTGAGCTGGCCGGTGCTGGCGACGGTGCTCGGCACCGGCGCGATCGCCTCCGGCTGGTACGCCGGGTACGTCATCTTCGAGCTCGGCATCCCGTAGACCGGTACCCCGCTCCGCCCCGGGGGCGCGTCCGCTGCGGACGCGCTCCCGGGGCGTTCTCCGGATCCGATCCGCACACCCTCTTGAGCCGACCGATCGTTCGGTTACTCTGTGACGTGTCCCGTCCTCCCCTCTGAGGAGCGCACACCATGTCCGCAGCGGTCACCCACCCCCTCGTCGCCGAGCTGGTCGAACGCCACCAGGCCACCCTGGACGCCGCGCTCGCCGCCGCCGCGTCCCGCGACTACTGGTCGCCCTACCCCGAGTTCCCGAAGGCCTACGGCGAGAGCGGCGCCGCGGACGGCAAGGCCGCCTTCGAGGCGCTGCTGAACCTCCCGTTCGCCCTCGACGGCCACCCGGCCGACGGCGACCTGATCGGCGGCGAGGCGTCCCCGTACGGCGTCGAGATGGGCATCGGCTACCCGCACGCCGACGCGGACACGCTGATCGCCGCGCTGCTCGCGGCCCGGCCCGGCTGGGCCGCCGCGACCCCGCTCACCCGGGCCGCCGTCTGCCTGGAGATCCTGGCCCGGATCAACGCGCGCTCGCACGAGTTCGCGCACGCGGTGATGCACACCACCGGCCAGGCCTACGGCATGGCCTTCCAGGCCGGCGGCCCGCACGCCCAGGACCGCGGTCTGGAGGCGGTCACCTACGCCTACGCCGAGCAGACCCGGCTGCCCGCCAGCGCCGGCTGGACCAAGCCGCAGGGCAAGCGCGACCCGCTGGTGATGACCAAGGAGTTCACCGCCGTCCCGCGCGGCCTCGCGCTGCTGATCGGCTGCAACACCTTCCCCACCTGGAACGGCTACCCCGGCCTGTTCGCCTCGCTGGCCACCGGCAACCCGGTGCTGGTCAAGCCGCACCCGCGCGCCGTGCTGCCGCTCGCGCTGACCGTGCGGACCGCCCGCGAGGTGCTCGCCGAGGCCGGCTTCGACCCGAACCTGGTCTGCCTGGCCGCCGAGCACGAGGGCGGCACCGTCGCCCAGACGCTCGCCGTCCGCCCCGAGGTCAAGCTGATCGACTACACCGGCTCGACCGCCTTCGGCGACTGGCTGGAGGAGAACGCGCGCCAGGCCGAGGTGTACACCGAGAAGGCCGGCGTGAACACCGTGGTCGTCGACTCCACCGACGACTACCGGGGCATGCTGGGCAACCTGGCCTTCTCGCTCTCGCTCTACAGCGGCCAGATGTGCACCACCCCGCAGAACCTGCTGATCCCGCGCACCGGCATCGACACCGACCAGGGCGCCAAGTCCTACGACGAGGTGGTCACCGACCTCGCCGGCGCGATCGAGGGCCTGCTCTCCGACGACGCCCGCGCCACGGCCGTGCTCGGCGCCGTGGTCAACCCCGGTGTGCTGCAGCGCTCGGTGGCCGCGGCCGGCGGCGAGTACGGCGAACTCGCCCTCGCCCCGCGGGTGGTGACCTCCACGGAGTTCCCCGCCGCGACAATCCGCACCCCCGCGCTGGTCAAGCTGGACGCCGACAAGCCGGACGACCGCGCGGTCCTGCGCGACGAGTGCTTCGGCCCGGTCTCCTTCGCCGTCGCGGTGGAGTCCACCGCCGCCGCGGTCGAGCTGCTGCGCGACACCGTCCGGACCCAGGGCGCGATGACCGCCTCCGGCTACACCACCTCGCCCGAGGTCGAGGCCGCGCTGGTCGAGGCCGCGCTCGACTCCGGCGTCTCGCTCTCGCTCAACCTCACCGGCGGCGTGTACGCCAACCAGACCGCCGCCTTCTCCGACCTGCACGGCACCGGCGCCAACCCGGCCGCCAACGCCGCCTACTGCGACGGCGCCTTCGTCGCCAACCGGTTCCGCACCGTGGAGATCCGCCGCCACAGCTGAGCCGATCCGGTTCCGGGCCCCGGCGGTGCCACGCCGGGGCCCGGTTCCGTCCCGCGGGAATTCACAGCCCCGCCCGCGCCAGCGATGATGGAGGCCGGGAGGGCGCCCGGACCGGCGTCCAACCTCCGTCCGAGCACCGGGAGCTGACACATGACCGCGAAGCAGACCGTCACCGACGTCCTGATCGTCGGGGCCGGACCGACCGGCCTGCTGCTGGCCGGGGACCTCGCCACCGCCGGGATCCGGGTCACCGTCCTGGAGAAGCGCGACACCGAGTCCAACCTCACCCGGGCCTTCGCGGTGCACGCCCGCAGCCTGGAGCTGCTGGACGCCCGGGGCCTGGCCGACGACCTGATCGCCACCGGCCGCCCGCTCAGCTCTCTGCGGCTCTTCGATCGGCTCCGGGTCGACCTCGCCGCTCTGCCGAGCCGCTTCCCGTTCGTCCTGATCACCCCGCAGTACCACACCGAACGCCTCCTCCAGGAGCGCGCGCTGAAGGCCGGCGCGACCCTCCTGCGCGGCGCCGAGGTGGTCGGGCTGCGGCAGGACGCCGAGGGCGTCACGGTCGAGACCCGCCCCCGCGCCCGCGGCGGGGAGGCGCCCGCGGACGGCACCACCGAGACCCACCGGGCCGCCTACGTGGTCGGCACCGACGGCGTCCACTCCACCGTCCGCGACCTGCTCGGCATCCCCTTCCCCGGCGAGTCGGTGGTCAACTCCGTCGTCCTGGCCGACGTCCGGCTGGACCGCGCGCCCGACGAGTTGCTGACCGTCGGCGCCGGCGAGGGCGGCTTCGCCTTCCTCGCGCCGTTCGGCGACGGCTGGTACCGGGTCATCGCCTGGGACCGCGCCGAGCAGCACGCGGACGGCGCCCCGCCCTCGCTGGAGCGGATCGCCGAGATGACCCGCACCGCCCTCGGCGAGGACTACGGGCTGCACGACGCCCGGTGGAGCTCCACCTTCCACAGCGACGAGCGGCAGGTGCCGAACTACCGCTCCGGCCGGGTCTTCCTGGCCGGCGACGCCGCGCACTGCCACTCCCCGGCCGGCGGCCAGGGCATGAACACCGGCCTCCAGGACGCCGCCAACCTCTCCTGGAAGCTCGTCGCCGCCGTCCGCGGCCACGCCACCGACGCCCTGCTGGACACCTACCAGACCGAGCGGCACCCGGTCGGCAAGTCGGTGCTGCGCACCTCCGGCGCGCTGATCCGGCTCGCCCTCGCCCAGTCCGCGCCCACCAGGGTGCTGCGCGGCGCCCTCACCACGCTGGCCGACCACCTGGACGTGGTCGCCGAGCGCGGCGCCCGGACGGTGTCCGGGATCGGCATCCGCTACGCGGCGCCGAAGGACGCCCACCCGCTGGCCGGCCGGCGCGTGCCGGACCTGCGGCTGACCGCCCTGGAGGAGGCCCGGGAGGACGGGCCGGCCGCGCCCGAGCGGCTCTACGAGGCACTGCGCGCGGGTACGTTCGTGCTGGTCAGCAATGACCAGCTGCCCGCCGCCGAGCCGTGGGCGGGCCGGCTGCAGACCGTCGCGCCGGCCGACCCGCACGGCAAGCTGCGTGACACCGTGCTGCTGGTCCGCCCCGACGGCTACGCCGCCTGGGCCGCCGTCGACCCGGGCCAGGGCGAGGTCCGCGCCGCGCTGACCCAGTGGCTCGGCGCCCCCGACCAGAGCTGAGGACCGCGTGCGGGGGCGGTTCACCGCCCCCGCCGCCGACCCTAGGCGCGCGCCTTCTCGTAATGCCGGGCCGCTTTCGCGCGGTTTCCGCACACCGCCATCGAGCACCACCGCCGGCGGCCGTTCTGCGATGTGTCGAAGAAGTGCAGAATGCAGGCCTCGTGGGCACATTTCTTGATCCGGAGGGCGCCCCGGGCGAGCAGGTCGAGGAAGTCGTCGACCGCCAGCCAGGCCGCCAGCCACTGCGGCCCGTCCACCTCGACGTGCGCCGCCGGCCCCGCCGGACCGAGCTCGCGCCGCAGCCGCCCGTGTCGCAGCACCTCGTTCAGACCGGCCGCCGCGGGCGCCGTCACCTCACCCCGGGCGTCCAGGTCCCGGACCGCCGCGGCGAGCGCCTCCCGGGCCTGCCGCAGCGCCACGAGCCCCGCGTCGTCGGCCTGGCAGCGGTCCGCCAGCCCGGCGGAGGAGAGCCAGACCCCGAAGCCGTCCGGCCGGTCCAGCAGGTCGTGCACCGGGCTGCCCGCCCACCGCGTGTTGAGCAGGTCGAGCGCGAGCGGCTCGCCGGTCAGCGGGCGGGGGTCGCGCGGGTCTGCCGTCCGGTCGGTCATCGGATACTCCCTCGGTCTCGCCCGGTACCCGATTCTACGTCGCCCGCGGCCGCCGAATCGGGGCCGTCCGGAGCGTGAATTCCGGCCGTTAACTGTATGAAGACGCCTCCATTCCGTTCTCCACAGTTGACTGTTCTTTAGCAACGAATTGCTTGACCATAAGCCAATTCCCGGAACCGCTCTGTCATGTTCTAGCCAGCGTTTCACCCCAGAGACGCCCTGGCCCCTGCCGGCCCCCACATGCCGGCCAGAGGAGGATTCCGTGCGCCCTCGCTCCCTCGCCCTCGTCGCGGCACTCGCCGTCCTGCCGCTGTCCGCGGTCTCGCTCGGCGTGACCGCCGCGCAGGCCGCCCCGGCCCCCAACGCCGCCGCGCCGCGCGTCTCGCTGCCGAACACCGTCACCCCCGCGGTGGCCCGTTCCGAGAAGAAGGGCGACGTCCCCGCCGAGCAGCAGCTCTCCGTCGCGGTCAGCCTGAAGCTGCGCGACACCGCCGAGCTGGACCGCTTCCTCGCCGCGATCGCCACCCCCGGCGCCCCCGAGTTCGGCACCCACCTGACGCCGCAGCAGTTCACCGACCGGTTCGGCCCGACCCAGGCCGCCGTCGACCAGGTCCGCGGCTACCTGACCGCCCAGGGCCTGACCGTCTCCGCCGTCAGCGACAACCGCCAGGTGGTCGACGCCCACGGCACCGCCGAGCAGATCGCCAAGGCCTTCGGCACCCACGAGAGCGCCTACCTGGACCCGCAGCAGCAGCGCACCTTCTTCGCCAACGACGCGGCGGCCTCCGTGCCGGCCGACCTCGCCGGCGTGGTGCAGGGCATATCCGGCCTGAACAACCACACCGTCCGCACCACCCGCAACGTGAAGCCGTCCACGCCGGCCGCACCGAACGCGGTCACCGCCGCCCCCAGCGGCTTCGGCCCGAGCCAGTACGACGGCGCGTACAACCTGAACAAGACCGGCGCCGACGGCACCGGCGTCAGCGTCGCGCTCTGGGAGTTCGACGGCTACAGCTCCACCAACCTGAAGACCTACGACAGCCAGTACGGGCTCACCGGCCCGGCCGTCTCCACCGTGTCGGTGGACGGCGCCAACTACGACTCCTCCCCCGGCGAGGGCCAGGGCGAGGTCGAGCTGGACAGCGAGATCGTGCGCGGCGTCGCCCCCAAGGCGACCCAGCTGGTCTACGAGGCCCCCAACAGCGACCAGGGCGAGATCGACATGGCCGCCAAGATCGTCGCGGACAACCGGGTCTCGGTCATCTCCATCTCCTGGGGCTCCTGCGAGCCCGACACCACCGCCTCCTCCATGACGGCGGTCGACAACTCCTTCAAGCAGGCCGCCGCCCAGGGCATCTCGATCTTCTCGGCCTCCGGCGACGACGGCTCGCGCGACTGCACCCGCTCCACCAGCGGCTCCTCCGTCAAGGCGGTCGACTTCCCCGCGTCCAGCCCGCACCAGACCGGCGTCGGCGGGACCAACCTCAAGGTCTCCGGCAGCGCCTACTCCTCCGAGAGCGCCTGGAGCACCGCCGGCGGCGGCGTCTCCACCGTCTTCGCCAAGCCGAGCTGGCAGACCGGCACCGGGGTGAGCGGCACCATGCGCACCGTCCCGGACGTCTCCTCCAACGCCGACCCGGCCAGCGGCTTCGCCATCTACACCGCCGGCGGCTGGCAGGTCTACGGCGGCACCAGCGCGGCCGCCCCGCTCTGGTCCGGCTACGCGGCGCAGTTCAACCAGAAGGCCAAGGCGGCCGGGCAGCCCGTCCTCGGTGAGGCCAGCCCGCGGCTGTACGCCGTCGCCAACGGCAGCGGCTACGGCACCACGTTCCACGACGTGACCACCGGCAAGAACCAGGACTTCTCCACCAAGGCCGGCTACGACCAGGTCACCGGCTGGGGCAGCCCGATCGCCGACGCCCTGGACGCGGCGCTGCTCGGCGGCACCACCACGCCGCCCACCGGCGGCTGCACCGCGGCCCAGCTGATCGGCAACGGCGGCTTCGAGACCGGCACCGCCGCGCCGTGGACGGCGTCCACCGGCGTCGTCGACAACGCCTCCGGCGAGGCCGCGCACGCCGGCTCCTGGAAGGCCTGGCTGGACGGCTACGGCAGCGCCCACACCGACACCCTGGCGCAGACCGTGTCGATCCCGGCCGGCTGCAAGGCCACGCTCTCCTTCTGGGTGCACGTCGACACCGCCGAGTCCGGCTCCACCGCGTACGACAAGCTGACCGTCCAGGCCGGCTCGACCACGCTGGCGACCCTGTCCAACGCCAACGCGGCCACCGGCTTCGTCCAGAAGTCCTTCGACCTGTCGGCCTTCGCGGGCCAGACGGTGTCGGTCAAGTTCACCGGCACCGAGGACGCCTCGCTCATGACCAGCTTCGTGATCGACGACGCCGCGCTCAGCGTCTCCTGATCACCTCCGCGACCCCACGCCGTCGGGGCGGTCCGCACCGGGACCGCCCCGACTGCGTGTTTCCGTTCTGTTTCAAGATCGATAACCCTGTGGCCCACCCCTCGTGACCACTGTCATACGCACGACTGATGACGTAGCCTCTCGACCGTGCATAGGGTTCCCCACAGCTCGGTGAAGCCGTTCACGGCGCCCTCCGGCGCCGGACCGACCGCGCCGAACCCGCTTGCTGGGGAAGGTAACCGCATGGGCTCACAACACCCCCAGGACGCCCGGCTCCGGCTGGTCGGACCGCGCCCCGGCGCGCCCGCACCCGCCGCCGTGCCCCCCGCCACGACCGTCACCACCGCCGCGACCGCCACCACCGCCACCACACCCGCCGCCGCCCCGGGCGCCGGCCGGCCCGCCCCCGCCGGGGGCTTCGCCGACACCCTGCACCTGGCCATCGAGGCCAGCGGCCTGAGCCTCGACCGGATCCGCGCCGCTCTCGCCCAACGCGGGGTCAGGGTCAGCGTGACCACGCTGAGTTACTGGCGGCGCGGCCGCAGCCAGCCCGAGCGGGCCAGTTCGCTGCGCGCCGTCCACCTGCTGGAGGAACTGCTCGGCCTGCCGCACTCCACCCTCTCCGCCCTGCTCGGCCCGCCGCGCCCGCGGGGCCGCTGGGCCGCCGCCGCCAACACCGCGCACCTGCGGCTGGAGGACGTCTGGCCGGGCGAGCAGCAGATCGCCGAGGTCTTCGCCGAGCTGGACGCGCCGCCGGTCGGCGAGCTGGAGCGGCTCTCCATCCACGACTCGTACTACGTCGACGCCGAGCGCCGCGGCAACCTGCTGCGGATGCGCCAGGTGGTCCGCGCCACCGTCGGCGGCGTCGGCCGCTGCCTGGTGGTGCACAAGGCCGACGAGGAGGCCACCGGCTGCCCCGAGATCACCTCGGTCCGGCACGGCCGCCTCGGCCGGGTCCGCCGCAGGCCGAAGGCCGGCCTGGTGGTCGGCGAGCTGATGCTGGACCGCCCGCTCGGCCACGGGGACAGCACCGTCTTCGAGTACGAGGTGGAGATCCCGCCCGGCGGCCCGACCATGGAGTACAGCCGCCGGTTCGCCATCCCGGTGCGCGAGTACGTGCTCCAGGTGCACTTCGACCCGGCGGCCGTGCCCGTCCACTGCGAGCGCTACGACCGCGCTCCGGGCGAGGACGTCGACCGCCGCCGCGAGCAGCTGTGGATCGGTGCCTCGGCCAGCGCCCACGTGCTCGCCCCCGACCAGCAGCCCGGCCACGTCGGCATCCGCTGGGAGTGGGAGTAGCGGGGCGCACCCCGCGGCGGGGCGCCGGGCGGCGCCCCGCGTCAAGCGCTCACTCGTGGCTCAGCCCGCCGCCGAGGTACATCACCGCGACCCCGCCGACCACCAGCACGGCCCCGATCAGCGAGGCCGGTTTGACCGGCTCGCCGAACACGACCGCGCCGCCGACCAGCGCCCCGACCGTGCCGAGCCCGGACCAGACGGCGTACACCGGGCCCACGTTCAACGACTTCAGCGCCTGGGCCAGCAGCACGAACGCGGCGACGTAGCCGATAGCGACCACCACGCTGGGCGCGAGCCTGGTCAGTCCGTGCGAGGCCCGCAGGGCCAGTGTCGCCGTCACCTCGGCCGCGATGGCCGCTCCCACCAGCAGGTACGCCGTCATGTCCGTCCCCCGTCTCGTTTCGGATGACCTAGCTTCTGCCGCCGGCGAGGTCGACCAGCAGCTTGCGCAACTCACGGTGCAGCCCGTCGTGCGGCGGGCTGAGGTCGAGCAGGCGGGCCGACCACCAGCCGTCCACGGCCATCCGCACGAGGGTGGCCACGGCCGGGTCCAGGCCGTCCTCGACGAGCCGCCGCTGCCAGCGCTCGTAGCGGGACCGCAGCACGTCGAGCAGTTCCGGACCGCCGGCCGCGGCGAGCAGCGCCACCGGCACCTGGTCCGCCCCGCTGGTGTCCCCGGCCGGTGACTCCTCCGGGATGCTCGCCTCCAACCAGGCGAGCGCGAAGGCGCCGGGAGGCGCCTGCGGCCCGGGCAGTACGGCCTCGAACCGGTCCGCCAGCCGCTCGACGACCCCCTGGACGAGCGCCCGCTTGTTGGGGAAGTGGTGCAGCAGCCCGCCCTTGCTGACGCCGGCCTCGACGGCCACCGCGTCCAGCCGCACCGCGTCCAGACCTCCCCGCACCAGCAGCCGCTCGACAGCGTCGAGCAGATGATCACGCACCGTTCCGTCCCTCTCTCCGTGTCACGGACCGTCCAGACGGTCGGCGCCCACCCTAGCAGAACCGATGTGACTCGCCGGTAATTCCAAGTGGCCCGAAAGAGACGGGTGTTGACAGCCCGGAATGGAGCGTGCTTACGTTTCCTCGGCTGAAAACAGGCGAGATCCCAGGGGTCGCCGCCCGGCCACCTCAAGATTCATGCGCACGATGATCGAAGAAGCGGCGCCGGGATTTTCTCCGCGCCAGGGGGAACGCTGTTCGACATCCACGGGGGATCATGCGAGACATACGGATTCGACGATGTCCGCACAGGCCGGCAGCCCACGAGCACTAGCTGACAACACGTCAACAAGGCTGAGGAGTCGGCTGTTCGCGCCGCGTCAACACACCGTCGGCTCATCCGCCATGCCCGGTCGTGCTTCGACGACCACGCCCGGGGCCGCTGCGCAACGACGCGCACCGCCCCGGGGCAGGCTTCCGCACGGCCCCGTCCGATGCGGCCGGCCCGGCCATGCCCAAGCGGCGGGTATTCCGTTCAAACCAGGGTCAAAATTCGCGTGAACCGATGCGTCGAATACGCCGATCATCGAATTCGAGGGAATCTGGTGGACATTTTCTCCAAGGTATCCGACTACCGTGCTGCCCGGGATGCCATGGCGGCGGGGATCTATCCCTACTTCCTCCCGCTCACCGGCCACGAAGGCACCACGGTCACCCTGGGTGACCGCGAGCTGGTGATGTGCGGCTCCAACAACTATCTGGGTCTGACCTCCGATCCCCGGGTCAGAAAGGCGGCCGCCGACGCGCTCGACCGGTACGGCCCGTCCTGCACCGGATCCCGCTTCCTCAACGGGAACCTCGACCTGCACGACCAGTTGGAGAGCGAACTCGCCGACTTCTACGGCAAGCCCGCGGCGGCCGTGCTCTCCACGGGCTACCAGGCCAACCTCGGCACGATCAGCGCCCTGGCCGGCCGCGGCGACGTCGTCTTCGCCGACCGCGACGCGCACGCCTCCATCGTCGACGGCTGCCTGCTCAGCGGCGCCAAGCACCGGCGCTTCCGGCACAACGACGCCCGCGCGCTGGACCGCGGCCTGGCCGCCGTCCCGGCCCAGGCCGGCAAGCTGGTCGTGGTCGACGGCGTCTACTCGATGGAGGGCGACCTCTGCGCCCTGCCGGAGATCGTCGAGGTCTGCGAGCGCCACGGGGCCCGGCTGATCGTCGACGACGCGCACGGCCTCGGCGTCCTCGACCAGGGCCGGGGCACCTGCTCCCACTTCGGCCTCACCGACCGGGTCGACCTCATCACGGTCACCTTCAGCAAGTCCCTGGCCTCGCTCGGCGGAGCCGTCGTCGGCGACGACGACGTCATCCACTACATCAAGCACCACGCCCGCAGCCTGATCTTCAGCGCCTCCGCGACCCCGGCCAGCATGGCCGCCGCGCTGACCGCGCTACGCATCCTGCGCGAGGAGCCCTGGCGCCCCGAGCGGGCCCAGCAGAACGCCGACCACCTGCGGGCCGGCCTGCTCTCCCTCGGCATCAGCCCGGGCGAGAGCAGCACCCCGGTGATCCCGCTGCGCACCCGCGGGGTCGTCGACACCCTGCTGCTCTGGCGCCGGCTCATCGACAAGGGCGTCTACACCAACCCGGTGGTGCCGCCGGCCGCCTCGCCCCGACTGCGGCTCAGCCTGATGGCCACCCACACCACCGAGCACCTGAACCGGGTGCTGGACGCGCTCAGCGACGAGACGGCCATGTTCCTGCGCGACGGCGAGCCGGACGCCACCGACGAGCTGGCCGAGCTCGCGGAGCTCGCCGACTCGTCCGCCGCCCGGCCGTGAACCGGACGCCGGACCCCGCACGGGGCAGCCGGGCGGGCGCACCGGGCGGCCCGCCGGCCGGCCCCGGGGCGCCCCTGGCGCCCGGTCCCCCGACGATCGCCGCGCTGGCCGGCGGCGCGGCCGGTGCCGTCCTCGGCGCCGGCCTGCCCCCGGCCGGCGGCGGCGCGCCCGACTGGCCCTGGTGCGCCGCCGCCGCGATCGGCGCCGCGCTCACCCTGACGGCCGCCCTGCCGCGGCGCCGGACCGCGGCCGCCCTGCCGCCGGGCCCGCCCCACC